>JAFZZD010000742.1 GCA_017615955.1 Victivallales bacterium | reverse complement strand
TCGCCATCTCGTCCATCATCGGCTTTGCCACCTGGCGGTCTTCCTCGCTTGCCCGGTCTATGAACAGAATGCCGTTCAAATGGTCAATCTCGTGCTGAAGGCAACGGGCCAAAAGCCCGTCGCACTCCAGCATCACCTGCTCGCCAGAAAGGAGCTGTGCCTTAAGCAGCACCTTCTTCGGGCGCGTCACCTCACCTTCCACGCCAGGCAGGCTGAGGCATCCCTCGCAGGCGCACTCCGTCTCCTTAGACGAGGAGAGGATCTCCGGGTTCACCAATGCCACGGGCATAAGCGGATTCAACATCATCTCACCAGGGGAAGTAGGGGGCTTCTTCCTGGAACTCTTGCCGTCCGGCCTGGTGTCCACCACTATCAGGCGCAGGTTAACCCCCACCTGTGGAGCAGCAAGGCCAACGCCAGGTATTTCATTCTCCTTCATGGTGACAGTCATCCTTTCAGCCAGAGACTTCACCTCGTCGTCTATCGCCCCGACAGGCATCGATATGCTGCGCAAACTCTGATTCCCGTTGCGGACAATCCGCATCTTGCGAGCATTTTTTGTAAAAATATCGAATATGGACATACCTAATCCCTCAATTGCATTATTGAGCCGAAATTTAACATAAGTAGCCTATTTAACAAGGCATATCGGCTATAATAAAATGCACACGGCATTCCTAGTTCCGGGGCACGGCATTTTTGCCTGGTTCTGTGGCGCGGCATTTTTGCCTGGTTCTGTGGCGCGGCATTCTTGCCGCGCTTAATGTTTCACCTGGCAATATACAAACAGGCAAAGTCCAGTTTCGAAGAAAGCCTCTCTTTCAGCACAGGCAGAATCATTTTCTCCGCTTCGTTCTTTGCGACGCCAGTCACAATCACGGAGACTGGCGTTTCCGCAAGGCGGGGGTATTTTGCAAGCAATTCCCGCCTGGCATCAATAAGCATATCAACTAAACCCGGCAATATATTCTCAAGAGCCAGGGACACTCCAATAGGCGAAAGCCATCCCGCCGCTGTCTCTTTCAGTGCCTTCCCGAAATCCACACTTGCACGCACCTTTGGGAAAACAGACGAGTACGGCATTATGCGGCAATGGCAATTCTCCACCACTGGCTTCACTGGCGTGGTCTTCTGCGTGCCGTACAAAGCAAGAACATTCTCCTGCGCATTGAAGTCCAAATCCCTGACATCGTTCAGATGCAGGTGCAGAGCCAGCCCGACCACAAACTTGTCCGTCGCCAGCTCCAGGCCGCAGTTCCTTAGAATATCACAGCATTTGGCAGCCAAAGCCTCATTTTGCCCAGCATCCAATGGCAATGCCCTGAACAAAAGCCCCTTCACGGACGAATCGGTCCAGTGCTTAAGGTTTCTTCTTTCCTCCACAAAGCAATCACTGCCCCGCATGGAAGCATATTCGCGGGCCACATCCTGAAAGCCAGCGGCATTGAGCAGGGACTGAACAAGAGCATCAATGTCCTGACGATGCATGAGTTCCCCGCCGCCAATGCGCAGTTTCTCCTCCACGGTGAGGGAAATGTCCTCCGCCATCCATGTGTCCTTGAAGCCCGCCCTTAGAAAAGACGCGGCAATCTCCTCCTGGAAGCCGACAATGTCCAGTTCCTCGATCTGGTCATCGTCCCCCAATATACGGAGTGTGGCCAATGGTTCTTCCGTCATTTTCCTGCGTCCTTGGGAGTCTCGCCCTTGTCAGCCGCCTCGGACTGGGCCTTCTCATTCGACAGCTGGTTCACCTCGTTGATGAAGGCCTCCGCATCCTTGAAATGCCTGTAGATGGACGCAAAACGGACGTATGCCACGTCGTCCACGTTCTTCAGCGCCTCCATAGCCAGTTTGCCGATGTAGCTGGATTCCACTTCTTCCTGTGACAGCAGGGCAAGGCGGTTCATTATGTCATTGACGATATTGTCGATCTGCTCCTGGCTGATGTTGCGTTTCCAGCAGGCCTGCTTTATGCCCTGGGTCAGTTTCTCCCGCTTGAAATCCTCGCGGCGTCCATCCTTCTTGACTACATAGATGTCAGCAGGAATGATTGATTCGTATGTGGTGAACCTGTTGCCGCAGGCAATGCACTGGCGGCGGCGGCGTATCGTGTCCCCTTCCTTGGAGATACGCGTTTCAATGACCTTATCCTCTGATGAAGAACATTTTGGACAACGCATTTTGTTCACCTCGCTTCAGTTAAAGTCCCGTACTATGCGCTGGATTGCCGTGGCATGCCCTTGTTCATCAAGGCCAACCATGGTGGCATTCAGCCTTATGCCCTCGTTCACAACGGGAAACCTGGTTGGCATTCCAGTCCTGTAGCGCCCGACTATGCTGTCTATTTCACGTCCCAGAACAGATGCACGGGCGCCGACCATGCCCACGTCGCATTGGAACGCAGTGCCGCCTGGGAAAATCTGTTCATCAGCCGTAGGCACATGTGTATGAGTGCCCAGCACAGCACTTGCCTTGCCGTCCAGCATTCGCCCCATTGCGATCTTGTCACTGGTGGCCTCAGCATGGAAATCCACAATGATAAACGGAGTGCGCTGTCTAAGTTCAGCAACAATGCGCTCCGCCGCCTCGTATGGGCAGTTGGCATGGGTGTTCATGAATGTGCGCCCCAGCAGCGAAACCACACCCACCTCTACACCGCCAGCCGCGGCGAATATGCCATAGCCTCTGCCTGGCTGGAAAGAAGACACGTTGGCTGGACGCAGAACATTGTCCAGTCCTTCTATCTCCGCAGGGAATTCCTTCTGGTCCCAGGTATGGTCCCCGCCAGTGAACACATTCACGCCAGAATTTGACAGTTCCTTGACGCACTTGGCTGTGAAGCCATTGCCGCCAGCCATGTTCTCGCCATTGGCAATGCAGAATGTGCAGCCATACTCATCCATAATGGGACGAGCCAGGGCATTGACGGCATCCCTGCCGCCTCCGCCGACTATGTCGCCTATGAACAGAATATTCAGCATCACTTGATCACAACGCCATTGCCGACAACCGCCTCGCCCTTCTCCAGGCTCTCAAGAATCCTGGAGCTGGCAATGCCAAGTTCATGGCGCGTGGCAATGGTCTCGCCATTGTCCTGCAGGAACTTCTCGATTTGGTCGCGGTATTTCTCCCATATCTTGAAACGGCGTATCTTCAAGGTGGCGGTCATGGTGCCGTCCTCCTGGCAGAACTGCGGCAGAATCAACACTTCGCGGGGACGCTGGAACGCCGCCAGATGCGCCGTGTGCTCCTGCACCTCGGACTTGATCTTGGCATGTATTTCCTCCTCGCTCATGCCCTTCACCATGTCGGGATTCACGTTCACGCACACATACACGCTCTTGCACTTCTCGCCTATCACCATGGCCTCGGTGATATAGGTGGACATCTTCACAGCGTCCTCCACATGCTCTGGATGCAGCTTTTCGCCGCCGAACATGACAATCATGTTGCCCTGGCGCCCCTGTATGAAGAGGAAGCCTTCCTTGTCGCAGTATCCCATGTCGCCCGTGTTGAGCCATCCATCCTCGAAGGTCTTTGCGCTGGCGTCGGTGTGGTTCCAATATCCCTTCATCACGCAGTCGCCCTTCACCATGAGACGGCCCCTCACGTCCTTGCCCATGTTGCCTTCGTCATCCTTGAAGGTATAGTCGCCGCCGTATTCCGGGCGCAGCCACTGGAACACGCGCCCGCAGCTGCCCAGCCTGTGGTCTGCCTGCAGATTGGCGCTGATCACTGGGCTTGTCTCCGTCAGCCCATAGCCCACCAGCACCGTCACTCCCAGATATTTGAAGAAGATCTGCAATTCCAAATCCATGGGGGCGCCGCCGCAAACCACGAAACGCAGCCTGCCGCCAAACGCTGCACGGAATTTCTTGAACACCAGCGGGGTCATATCTTCGACCGGCTTGTCCGAGCATAAAGATATGACATAGTCGAGCGTTATTTTTCTTTCAAGCACGCCGTAGAAAAGCCTTGTGTAAAGCGCTTTTTCCGCGCCCTGCAGCTTGAATTTTTTT
>JAFZZD010000741.1 GCA_017615955.1 Victivallales bacterium | reverse complement strand
CGCAAAAGTATGCAGTAGGACCGTGCCCACTCCATATTGTCCAGGCGCCGCCAGTATGCGCAGCGGCGTGCCGACCTCGGAAACCAGAGGCCGCGACTTGAGGAATATGTGCTCGTATGGATTGTTTCTGGCATACACGGCAAAATCCCTGCCCTTGCTCTCATATTCCCTTATGCTGGCCGCCGAAAGCAATGCCTTTTCTGAGGGCGTTATGTCCTGCCAGAATTCCTCGAATACCTGACGGCGGGCGGACTGCATTCTGGACAGACGCGCAGCCGACGCCGCGTCTCCAGCAGGGTACACCGCGACGTAGTTCAGCGGCACAGCCGAATCCTGCCCAGCGGCGACTTTCAGCTTGAACACGCCTTCAGGACAATCGACCTCAAACATCGGGTCCTTCAGGAAAGGTGCCATATATTTGCCAAAGACGTCATCGGACATACGCGCATCCACATCCATAAGATAAAAGCGCTCATCCTCCTTTCCGATGTATTCCCACTGCTGCTGGCCATTGATGAAAATCCTTGCCTGCAAGGGGCGGCGGAATGAGTGCAGCCAGCATTCGGCATTGGCTCCGCCAAGGCCAACCGCGACCTTGTATCTGCCAGGCTTGACCTTGATTTCCATTTCCGCATCGGTCTTTTCCTTTATTTCAGCCCAGTCCATCAGGAGAGGGTCAAGAGTCTTGATGCGGCCATTGGAATATTTGGCTGGCTTCTTCACCCAGCGAAAACTCGTGTGCTTCGCCGCATTGTTCATGGCCATGGCGTCTGGCGCCACGGCGCCTGTCGCAGGGCCGAAGTCATAGACAAGCAGGTCCGTCTCCACAGATTCCGCCTCGCCCGCCTCGATATTGAGCGGATTCGGGCAGACGCCATAATAATATCCACGGTTGTTCGAATCCGCCCCCAAATAGTTAACGGCTGCAACAAACTTGCCGCCAGCCAGCTTGAGAGGCTGCTGCAATTTGCACAATTTGAACGATGCACGGTATCGGTTGGGAACATCGCTCTCCTTAAGCTCAACAGGCACGCCTGGCAAATTCAAGGCCTCCAGGCGCCCCCGATAGGCCCAGTTGCCGCCGTCATTAATCTGATACAGATACAACGACAGGTTGTCGGATTTGTCCTTAAGCTGCATTTCTATGTTGACAATGTCGCCTGCCACGGCTGTGTCACTGGCGGCCTTGAGTTTTCCAGACGGATCCATTACAGTGACAAAGACACCGTCAACGGCGTCTTCATTCACCAGCGCCAGTTCACCAAATCTGTAATTTCCATTGAAATACACCGAATAGACACTGGCGCCATTCCCCGTCCGCGCATTATCGCCGATTGGAAACGTGAACAGACCTGGTCGAACCATCATCCAGTCAAGCAGCAATTGATTGTTGAAATGCTGAAGAATGCGGCCACTCCCGTCAAACAGGCGGATTTGCAGATAGCGCGCTGAAATGGGTTTGCCTCCGACATAGGGGATGTTTCTTGCAATGCGCGGAGTTCCTTCCTTGCAGATGACCTCGTATGCGCCGTTGCCCTTCTTCATCTCCGCATTCTTGCCGAGATGCCATTTCCCGCTGGCCGCTGTCTCCGAAGCATCAAGCACATCGAAATTCTCCCGCCAGACCTGCGCCAGCAAAAGCAAGGGCAGCAACGCGCAAAACAAAATCTGCTTCCTCATCCTGAATTCCTCTCCTGTGGTTTGCCAATTCCAGTCGTCGGGAATGTTGAAACGCCTCAGTTCTCAGGCGCTTTCTGTGCGGCCGTCCTGCTTTGCAGCAAAGCCTTGAGCCAGCAATAAAGCGTGTCGCCCATCTGGTAATAGCCGGCCTTGGCGGGGTGCACGCCATTGTTCTGAAGCAGAATATTCTGAGGATTGTCCTGGTTGACTGGCTGCTCAAGCACTGGATAATTGTTCTCCGTGTCAATATTGATGTACATTGGAATTGCGCCGACATTGAGCTCACGGCATTTCTTAAGCAGCATTCTATTGTAGTAATTGAGATTCCTGCGGTATTGCCAGCTTGTTCTTCCGCACCTGT
>JAFZZD010000740.1 GCA_017615955.1 Victivallales bacterium | reverse complement strand
CCTACCCTCATGGGGAACAGAGCATTGCATAAAACACCTCCAGTTATACCTGATGGCAACTTCAATTCAAAATAGTACAAATAAAAAACGCCTTGGCGTGGCGGCGATTCTGCTGCCTTTGGCGTTGTTCGCGGCGTTTGCGTTTGGGCGAATTGGCACTTTGATGGGCCAGGATGAGATCAGCCACTACTTCAAGGTGGCGTATCTCATGTTCCACAATGGCTATTCACTGCCTGAACAACTCATTACGTTCTCACCCCATGGCTATCCGCTTGCACTGGCGGGAATATGCCGCATCTTCGGCGATGCCTCATTTATGGCGATGCGCATTGTTGGCATTTTGTGCTGGGTATTGTCCATTGCGTTTGTCGTCTGGCACAGCAGGCGTATTTCCGCAGGGCTTATACTGTGCTGCATGCCTGCTGTCTGCCAGGCGGCAGTGTTGCTTGACATTGACGAGACAATGCTGGTGCCCGCCTGCCTTTTGCTCTGGTACTCCAGCATCTGCTTTCTCCACAGGCAGACTTTGGGCAGGGCGGCAACGCTGGCATTTGCGCTCTGCATCTCGTTGTGGTGTCGCCTGACCACGCCGTTCATAATTTGCGCAGTGATGTCGCTTCTTTATCGCAACTGGCGGCTATTGCTGTCGTACATAGCTGGAATTGTGCTGTTCCTGCTAAGCTGGTGGCTGTATTGCTGCGCCACGGGCGTGTATTTCAACGGGCCATTCGCGTATTTGCTGACTTCATTCATGGAGACCACAGCAGGTAGCAGGGCAAGTGGCCTGTCCCGCATGGTGCAGAGCATTGTATATCTCTGCTTCTGGGGAATGAATCCCATGCTGTGCATACTGTTTATTTGCAATGGATGGAAGCGCATTCGCAAATGGATTGCAATCCGGCGCATTGAGGACTTGGATAGCGCGTGGCTGTGCGGCGCGGCAATCCTGCTGGGCTACACGGTGATTGGCGGCGCACTTTTCGGATTCCCGAAATACCAGTGCTCCGCATTCCCGTTTGTGGCATTGTGCATTGCCTCCATGCTGGAAAAGTGGCACAATCCAAAGGAGAACCTTATTCCGATGGTGGCTGCTACAGTATGTGTGATGATTTGCGTGGCATTCCTGTATGGAGACCCGCTGCTTCTCCTGCGCTCCACACTCCGCGCATCAGCGCCTGCTCCCCACATCCTGTGGCAACTGGCGTTGATTGTCCTGGCGTATGTGCTTGCAATTGCTGTGCCATGTATGATTTTACGCAAAAAAACAGGCTGGCAATCCGCTCTGCTGCTGTCCGCAATCGTGTTCAACCTGTGCTTCACATACAGGCAGAACATGGCAAAATACTCCACTGGCTACATATACGGCGAGCGTGGCGAATGCAAGAGACTGGCGGAACGCATTAAAAAACAGAACCTTGACGGGCAATTGCTGTTTGTGCCAGCGGAGGTTTCCCATTTCCTTGGTGGTACGGACGAATGCTCGCTCACGCCTGGCGCCTGGAACGACCTGGATGCATTGGCTGAACGCATCCGCAACGAGAAGCCAGCAGTGATTGCCACCAGCTACCTCATCAACAGACAGTCAGTCACTTTCAGCCTGCAATGCCACAAGGCTTTGCAGGAAATACTTGAACAGGAATACATAATGTCCCGCGATGCGTCAATGAATTATTGGATTAGAAGAAAGTGATAATAACGCAATTCATGGAAAAATGCATGGAAAAGTGTAGAAATTATCAATAAATATTGTGGAAAAGTGTAAAATCTGGCTGGAATTATTATGGATTTATGTTATGATATCGCCAGTTTCACCTAGGGAACCATGATTATGCTGCAAAGAAAGATCTATAAAAGGCTGGAAGAATTTTACAAAGAAAGGCCTGGGAAGGCGCTGATGCTGGTAGGGGCGCGTCAGGTAGGCAAGTCCTATATTGTTGAAAAGTTCTGTGAAGACCATTATGAGAGCTTCATCAAGCTGGACTTTATTGAGAATGAGGATTACATATCAATTTTCTCAGGTGTGAAGAGCGCGGATGATGTTCTTTTCCGCATATCGGCGTTATTCGGGGATAAGATGATTCCTGGAAAGACGATTATTTTCATTGACGAAGTCCAGGAGTGCCGTGAACTGATCACGTTGCTTAAATATCTT
>JAFZZD010000073.1 GCA_017615955.1 Victivallales bacterium | reverse complement strand
GGAGATTTTAACGCAGAGACGCAAAGACGCAGAGACGCGGAGATTTTAACGCAGAGGCGCAAAGACGCAGAGACGCAAAGATTTTATATTATTGCTCTGTTCCCTAATATTATCCTTTGTTGTACAGAGCATTTTTATAAAACTTTGCGTCTCTGCGTCTTTGCGCCTCTGCGTTAAAACCTTTGCATCTCTGCGTCTTTGCGTCTCTGCGTTAAAAAGATGGCGCCTCTGCGTTGTAATTATAGGCTTTCCACGAAGTTGATCGCCTGGAGCACCTGTTCGTCCGTGCATTTGTCCTGTTCGAATACGCGGACTGCATCCAGTTTCTTGACCTGGCGATGGAATTCCAATGGCAAATCGCCTTCACCTGGGATAAGATGCAAATCCAGGAACAATGCCTCCTGCGTGGCAATCCGTGAATCGGACCAGTGTATATGGGCAATGCGTTCTGGATGAGCCAGGAAATCGAAGATATGCTTCTGCCTGTCCTCCAGCGTCTTGTATCCCTGGACGCTGCTGGCTGCATGGCTGGTATCAAGAGTAAGCATCACATTTGTCTCATTCACATCCTCATAGATCTGATACCACTGCGTTGCAAAGGAGCCGTACAAATACCTTTGCTTTGGATTCCTCAGCACCATGTTCTCCACGCAGACCAGCAGCTTGTAGTTCTTGGCGAATTGCGCCAGTTCCTTCATTGCATCGATCATGCGCTCATAGCAGCCAACCAGTTCCTCGTTTATGCTTTCAAAGCCGCAGGTGTGCATCACGCACTGCTTTGCGCCATAGCTAGCCGCCGTCACAATGGAATCCTTCAAATACTGTATGTCCGCCTCGCGTTCCTGGTCATCGTAGGAGGCTATGTTAAGGGCCTTCTGGTTAGAATATGGCAGATGCGCCGTTGCCAGGAACGGCTTGATTTCCTCCCAGTTCTCACGCAACTCAACTCTGCCGATATGCCCTTCAAAGCCAATGCCATTGTTCTTGAAGAAACTCACATCATGCCCTGGCATTGCCACAAAATCTTTCGCCTTCGCTACCATTTTCAAACTCCGTTGTTTATTATTGGCGACGGCGGGGACGCCGTCGCTACTACTTACCACTTGCAATCTGCTCCAGTTCCTGCCAGCGTTCATACAGGCGAGCCACCTCTGCCTTCGCATCCTCAAGCTGCTGCGTTAGTTCTGCAGTCTGGCGTCCATATTTCACATGGAAGTCAGGGGAACTGAAGATGTTCTCCAGTTCCTGCACTTTGTCTTCAGCTGCAAGGATTGTCTCCTCCATTGCCTCCAGTTCCTTCTGTTCGCTCCACTTCAGCTTGCGCTTTGGCGGCTCGGTGCGTTTTGGCGCGGCAGGTACAGTTTCCGCCTTGGGCAGTTGCGTCTTTTTGGGACGATGCTCCGCATAGTAGGCGTAGTTGCCTGGAGTGAAAGTCAAAGTGCCATCATCCTCGAATGCAAGAATGTGGGTGCAAACGCGGTTGAGGAAATAGCGGTCATGGCTTACCACGGCAACGCAGCCGCCAAAGTCAACCAGTGCCTCCTCCAGGACGCGCAATGTGGCCAAGTCAAGGTCGTTCGTGGGTTCGTCCAATGCCAGGAAGTTGCCGCCGTTCTTGAGGATTATGGCAAGAACCAGACGATTCCGTTCGCCGCCAGAAAGACGCCCCACCTGTGAGTTGATTTCATTGTCCTGGAACAGATAATTCCTGAGATATGTCCACAGGCTGACCTTTCTGCCGCCGAACATGACAAAGTCATTGCCCTCTCCCACTTCCTCGAATACGGTCTTCTCATTGTGGAGTTTCACTCGGTGCTGGTCCGCATAGTTGAATACCACACGCTCGCCCACGCGCACGGTGCCCGCGTCTGGCTGCAATTCGCCAATAAGCACGCGCAGCAGGCTTGTCTTGCCAAGGCCGTTGCGCCCAACAATACCCAAACGCATACCCTTCTCAAAGTCCAGCGACAAATGCTCGAACAGCTTCTTGCCGCCCAAAGCCAATGACACGTCCTTCAACTGCACGATTATATTGCCCACTGGAGGTGCCTCGGGTATCAGCAATTCAACGTACTGCTCACGCTTCAAGGCCTCCTGGTTCACCGCATCCTCAAAACGCTGGACACGGCTCCAGGACTTGGTGCCGCGCGCCTGGGGTGCCCGGCGTATCCAGTCTATCTCACGGCGGATGAAGGCCAGGCGCTTGGCCTCCTGCGCCTCCGCCTCCTCGATGCGCTCTGCTCGGCGGCGAAGATAATCAGTGTAGTTGCCGTCGTAGGAATACAACTTGCCTTCGGACAATTCGATTATGCGAGTGGCCACCTTGTCAAGAAAGTACCTGTCATGGGTGACCACAAGGCAAGTCTTGCGTGATTTGGGGATGAAGTCTTCCAGCCACTCGATGGTCTCGCTGTCCAAGTGGTTGGTAGGTTCGTCAAGAAGCAGCATGTCCGGCATGTCCACCAGCACCTTCGCCAATCCCACGCGCCGTTTTTCACCGCCGGAGAGTGTGTCCACGCACCTGTCCAAAGCGGGAATGGAAAGGGAAGTGGCAAGCATTTCTATTGTGTTGTCCAGATCCCATCCGCCCCGTTCCGTGATAAATGCCTCCAGTTCGTGCTGCCTTTTGCCTTCCGCATGGCTGAATTCCGCAATCATGTCCAGCAATTCAGCTGCGCCTTCCAGAATTGACTGGCGCACAGTGGTGCCAGGCGTCAAATCCACCTCCTGTGGAAGATATGCAATACGTATGCGCTTGCGGGTGCTTATGTCGCCAGTGAAGAAATTCTCATGTCCGCTGAGTATGCGAAGAAGGGAGGACTTGCCGCTGCCGTTGCGCCCGACCAGCGCCACCCGCTCCCCTTCCCTTATCAGCAGATCCTGATTGTCGATTAGGACATTTTCCGCTATCTGGAAATGCAATGCCGTGGCGGCAAGCATTACTGGATTAGATTCGTTCATAATGGAATACAATCAAAGTCTCTGCATCACCAAACGCGCGCCATCGGGGTGGACTTCCTTTATGCTCACACTTACATGCTCGCCTGGCCGAGGCTTGTCCCTGGAAAGCACAATGCCCCGCACACAGTACGTGTCCAGCTCCGCCAGCACCAGGCTGCCTTCCACCTTCAGCACAGTCGCGCCTGTGGGTTTTCCAATGAAGTTGCGCTTCAGGTATTCCAATATCCAGCGTGTGTCCGCCTGGTTCTCCAAGGCACGGTTTCTGCTGGAAGTGCTGTCCACCTTGTCCAGAACCGCAAACAGTTCTTCCTGCGTGTATGGGCAGGGATTGCCAAGGCAGTGCGCCTGTATCTGCCGGTGCAGCACCAGATCCGCATAGCGACGCAGCGGTGAGCTGACCTGTATATACAAATCCAGTCCCAGTCCGAAATGTGGCTGCGGATAGGTGGAAAGGCGTGTGCGCTTCATACGACGCACCTGCTGGTCAAAGAAGAATGGTTCGTACTCATGTACGCTGCAGACGGGTGCGGAAGGCGGTTCCTGAACACGATATATGACTGGTATCTCGTTGTGCAAGGCATATTTTGCAGCGGCGTAGTTGACCTGCACCATGAATTCCGCCACCAGACGATGAGCCGCAGTGTTCTGGTTCTCCAGCCAGACGCGCACATCGTCCCCCTCCACACGCACACGCACCTCGGGTCTGTTCAGCACCACGGCGCCATCCGCCTCACGCGCCTTGCGCATGGCATCCGCCAGCATGAGCAGGTCATTCAGAGCAATGGACAATTCGCTCTGCTCGTTCTCCAGTATGTCATCAGCCTCGATGTATGTAAGCCGCCTGTTCACGGCGACTATCGCTGGCGATATGCTCCAGTCCAGGATCTCCCCTTCCTTGTTCAGGCGCAGATTGAAAGCCAGGCATGGGCGTTCCACACCCTGCTTCAGACTCGCCAGATTGCAGCTAAGCCTTTCGGGGAACATCTTTACCATTGTGGTGGGAAGGTACAGGGAGAGTGGCCTGTCCGCCGCCGCCTCGTCCAGCACATCGTCCTTGTTCACATAGCATGCGGGGTCGGCGATATATACGCCGACCAGATAATCCTCCCCTTCGCGGCGGCAGGATATTGCATCGTCAATTTCCCTTGTCTCCTCATCATCTATGCTGAAAATCAGTTCATTTTCCACCAGAGAACGCCCTTCCCTGTTGAATTCCTCAGGAAGTGCCTCTGCCGCTTCCAGCACAGCAGTCGAAAAGCCAGCATGAATGCCGTTGATCAGCAGGAATTCATCAGCCCCTTCAGGAACACGCTGCACCGCCTTCAACACTGACAATGCACATTCCCGTATAGGGCTGCGACCAGCCGCATTGGCAAGCAAGGTGACGGCATCGCTGTTGGTGCCGCAGAGAAGATAATCGGCTATGTTCTTGACAAAGCCCTCAAGCTCATCGGGGATCTGGAATGGCTCGGCTCCCTTGTGCCCCAGTGCCTCCGCCAGCCAGGCAGCTGCCCTGTCCCGCCTGGCAGCCTTTTCCGCCCGCAATTGCTTCAGGCGACGCATATCCTCGGCTTCCTCCGCAGTACGGACCTTCACCAGCGCGGCATTGCCCACCACACGCTGGAAATGTATCACGTCCTCGGGCAGCACTCGTGCCAGCACGGATAAATGCAGAGGTTCCCTGTCACCAAAATAGCTTTCCGAAATGTCGCCAAAGCTCTTGTCTCCGGGTGTTTCGCTGGCGACTTCCCAGATGAAGTCACAGTCAACATCGGCCTTGGCCGCATCGAGCTTGGCATTCAAATCGGCCAATTCACGCCGCAAGTCACCTGTCGCCACGCCGTAGCTGCACAATATCTGCTTAGGAGCGACACGAATGGTATTTAAGAACTTGTCCTTAAGTTGAATCTTGCTTTCCCCTTCGCGGACAACGCCCCCCAGCTCATAGCCATTACCGGCCAGGTAATCTACAATTTCATTCTCTTTATATGGCATAATTCCTCTGCATTTAGAAAAAACGCGGGAATATAATCCAATTTCCCAAAAAATCTATGCGTATCTGCGCGGCCATTTTTCGCGCGGCCATGGGCCGCGCGTCAGGACGCGGGACTTCCAGCAGCCTCTG
>JAFZZD010000739.1 GCA_017615955.1 Victivallales bacterium | reverse complement strand
GGGCCGTATTACTTGTTTGGCATTCCATTGAGACCCGCCTATCGTTTCATTGCAATCATACTTGCGTTTGGCATCAACTATGCCGCCTACTTTGCCGAGATCTATAGAGGTGGCATTGAGGCAATCCCGAAAGGCCAGTATGAGGCCGCCCATGTGCTGGGCTATGGAAAGGCGCAGACATTCTTCAAGATAATAATGCCACAGGTGGTCAAGCATATTTTGCCTGCTGTAACCAATGAGGTCATAACTCTTGTGAAGGACACTTCGCTTTCCAACACAATAGCGGTGCTGGAGATGTTCACTATCGCCAGGCAGCTGTCCAGCGCGATGACAAGCATGACTCCGCTAGTGGTGGCTGGTGTCTTTTACTATGTGTTCAATTTCGTTGTCGCCTTTATTATGGAGAGATTCGAAAAGGCGCTCAACTATTACAGATAGGAGGCGCCATGAGCATATTGTCCATACAGCATTTGTCGAAGAGTTTCGGGGATTTGCTCGTGTTGAAGGACATATCCCTTGAGGTCAACAAAGGCGAGGTTGTCTCTGTCATAGGACCGTCTGGCTCTGGAAAGTCAACCTTGCTGCGTTGTGCAACCTTGCTGGAGACGATGGACAAGGGCAGCCGGTCCTACGGCGAAAATGTGGTTTGCACTGCCGATGCGCAGGGAAAGAGCGTCTATGCGTCAAAGGCACAGCTGCTTGCAGTGCGAAAGTGCTTTGGTTTGGTATTCCAGAATTTTAACCTGTTTCCGCATTTCTCTGTGCTTAAGAACATAATTGATGCGCCCATTTCCGTTCAGCACCGTGACAAGGAAGAAGTGCTTAAAGAGGCCAGGCATCTGCTGGCAAAATTGAATCTGGCGGACAAGGAAGATGCCTATCCATGCCAGCTGTCTGGCGGGCAGCAGCAGCGTGTCTCCATTGCCCGCGCGTTGATAAACAATCCTGGTATGCTGTTTTTTGATGAGCCCACTTCGGCTCTCGACCCGGAATTGACAGGCGAGGTTCTCAAGGTCATACGCGATTTGGCTGCCGCGAACATGACCATGCTTATTGTCACCCACGAAATCGAGTTTGCGAGAAATGTTTCAGACCGCGTGGTGTTTATGGCAGGCGGCGTGATTGTGGAGCAGGGCAAGCCAGATGACGTCATTCTCCATCCAAAGGAAGAGCGTACCAGGAACTTTCTGGCAAACCTGGGCAAGTGATAATGCAAGTGCCTGACCACAACTGGCCTGATTTCCCAGATATCGTCAAATCGAAGGTGTTTCGCCGCATTTGCAAGGAGGCGACACACGCAGTTGGCGAATATTCAATGCTGGAGGATGGAGACAAGGTGCTGGTGGGACTCAGCGGTGGCGAGGACAGCCTGGCATTAATGCACGTAATGAATAATCTCCAGCGGCGCGCCCCGTTTCATTTTACAGTCTGCGCAGCCACCGTGGATATGGATTTCTCCAATTTTGATTCCTCCGCCTTGTCTGAATATGCCAATTTCTATGGATGGGAATGGCACCACATTCGTTTCCCAGGACAACGCCTTATGCAGGAAAAGAATGCCGAGGACAGACCCTGCGCGTTCTGCTCGCGCATGAGGCGCGGGCAGCTCCACGCCACAGCAGATGAACTTGGCTGCAACAAGATTGCATTGGGGCAGCATCTGGACGATTTGTGCGTCAGCCTCTTGCTGGCCCTGTTTCGTGGCGGCGGGTTGAAGACGATGGGAGCCAATGTGGCAGCGGACAGTGGCAGAAAAAGGCTGATAAGACCATTCTGCACTATTCGTAAACGCCTCTTGCATCAACTTGCGCTTGAACTGAATTACCCAAAAATCCGCTCCTGCCCATACGAAGACAAACTTGACAGTGACGGTGACCGTGCATATTTGGAAAAACTGGTGAATGCTTTGGAAGTACATTTCAAGGATATCAGAGGTTCCATGCTTAAGGCAATGCGGGACGTGCGCCTTGCACATCTCCTGGATAAAAGATACCTGACCTTTGATGATGACGATCCCGACCAGGGCAAACTGTAGAAGAAATCACGAGTATTGAAAGAAAATTGGAGTCTTAGTCCCACTTGCCCCATTTGCCCCATTTGCCCCATTTGCCCCATTAGTCCCATTAGTCCCATTAGTCCCATTAGTCCCATTTGTCCCATTTGTCCCATTTGTCTCATTAAAAACAGTTCCAAAACAAAAGAACCTTGCAACAACCTACCCTCTTGG
>JAFZZD010000738.1 GCA_017615955.1 Victivallales bacterium | reverse complement strand
GAACAGAGCGTTCTTAAAATATCATCGGGGCAGAGATGGTGGGGTACGCATGTTTGTGCCTACGAGTACTAGCCGCTTCGCGGTCTCCATTTCCTCCCCTTATATGTGGAACAGAGCATTTGCAAAATATTACAAGTATCATACATTAGAGGCAATTTAAGAAGATTTTGAAGAATACAGCAAGTGGCAGCATCGGGAAAAATCATAGATTTGAGGTTGGAACGGCCATTGCGCTTTGATGCGCTCTACCGCAGGGAGTTGCTGTATCGCAGTGTGTTGTCCTTATACACGAAGGCGCTGTTTGTCCGCAGCAAGGCGCGATGCACATCCTGGGACGGGGGCAATCTGTATCAGTTTGCCTTTCGTGGCGAGAACGAGATAAGCCAGCTGCACCATGAACTGTGCGCACATGCCTTTGCTTTCTCACCAGCGAAGCCTCTTCGCATAAAGAAGAACGACAAGGAGCGGATAGTGTATATCTGGCCCTGGCGCGAGCGTGTTGTGGATTTGATGCTGTACCAGATGCTGAACAGCCACCTGGATACACGCTTTTCCAGAAACGTGTTCGCGTTCAGATGGCACGGCTATGGCATTGACCGCTGCCAGAAGCGCATTGAGCGCTACATCGCCCTTCGGGGGGACGCGCCATTGTATCTGCTGAAGCGGGACGTGTCCAATTGCTTCCCATCGATCTCGCACCAGGTGCTTGGCAATGTGCTGGAGGAACTGTCGCCGGAGGACGACTATCTGCACAAATTGCTGAAGCAGCATATCGCATTCTCCTTTTTCGACCAGGACGGAACGGCGCGTACAGCCACACAAGGAGTGCCATTCGGCGCGCCGACTGCCTGCCTCCTTGCCAATCTGTCGCTGCTGCCATTTGACGATGCGCTGGCAAGCCTGCCGAATGCACTCTATTCACGATATGCGGACGACATGCTCTTCCTCACGCCTGACATTGGCGTCGCCAGGGAGGCGCGGGACAGGTTCCAGTCTGTCTTTGACAACCTGGACCTTGTTTCCAAGGAGGCTGCCAGCATAGATGCCCTGTTTGCGCGGCAGTGCAGCTGTGAGGATGCGGTATTCGCGCCCATTACAGGCGTCAAGCATCTGGGCATCTACTTCAGTCCTGGCGGAAAGACATCCCTTTCCGTCGATAAGCAGCGGAAGATATGCCAGCTCTTCCGCAGAAGATTCGGCTCATTGACACGTGTCCTGGCACGGCAGGACACCGCCTTGAAGCGGGCAGGCATCCTCTGCCGCGCGGCAAGGAACATGCTCGAAAGGCAGCAGTCCCCCGTTGCCATCATAGACTACTATCTCAAGCATGTCAATGACGTGAGGCAGTTGCAGTTGCTGGACCGCTGGCTGGCGGAGGAGGTGCTTGCCCGCTCCTTGCGTAATGGGCACAAGAAAGGCAACTTCGGGAGGATAACATACCAGCAACTGCGTGAGATGGGGCTGCCCAGTCTGCTTCATCGCAGGCGCTTGCTGGTGCATTCTCATCTTGACACATCGTTCATAAATTGGAAGAATCCATTTTCGAGATGACTGGAATGGCAGTGGCCATACAATCGCAAGGTTGTATTTCCCCGTAGTT
>JAFZZD010000737.1 GCA_017615955.1 Victivallales bacterium | reverse complement strand
TCCAACTGACGAAAACATACAAGTTGCTCAACTTGAGTGGGCGCCGCTCCGGCGCCCACATGGACTCCAGTGGCGCATGGAAACACAAGGGGGATTGCCCATTACATTAGTTTTATGGCATATTTGGGTTTGACTGCGTGGACAATGCAGTAAAGAAAGCTATATTGCCATATCTTTAACCTTAATTGGGTACATAAAAGCAAGGAGATTTGTCTATGAAGATTAGCATGATGAGCCTAATCATGGGCGAGATGAAGGCGAAGGACATTGTGTCCCTGGCCGCAGAATGTGATATGAAGGGAGTGGACTGGATAACTCTGCATGGCGAGAAGCCGGAGGATTTGCGCAAATACACTTTGGATGCCGGGCTTGCAATCGTGGGATATACTCCAATTAAGGACAGATTCGTCAATGGAGAGGAAGGCTGGCTTGATCAGTTCAAGGAAAGTGTTGACGAGGCGACGCGCCTGGGCGCAAAATTGATGATGGTGCCTCCATTCCCATTGAAGAACCAGGCATCCCTGGCTGATGGCCGCAAGAAGTGGATAGGCTATTTCCAGGCGGCACTCCCAATTGCCCAGGAAGCTGGCATTACCTTGACGGCGGAAAGCACTGGCTATGATATCAGCCCCATTACAACGGCGGATGAAATGCTGGAGCTTTTGACGCAGGTTCCAGGCCTGAAGCTCACATTTGACAATGGCAACATCGCCACTGCGGACGACCAGGTAAGCGCCTTCCACAAGCTGAAGCCATATATCGCCCATTTCCATCTCAAGGACTGGAAGATTTTCGACCAGCCCAACGAAAACACCACGCCAAAGCGCTGCGGCAAGCATTTCATGGACATCCCCGTAGGCGAGGGGGACCTAGGGCTGGAAAACTATTGGAAGACTGTTGTCGCTCCAGAATATGACGGTTTTGTCAATCTGGAATTCCTGGTGGCGACTCCCAATGATACGATGGCAGACGTGGTGCGCAGGGTGGTCAAGCGCCTCCGTAATTGGTAAGGAGATTGAAAATGAGTGAAGAACAACAGGGTTGCAACCACGATTGCGAACATTGCTCAAGCAAGACTGAGACATGCGAGGCGAATCTGCGCTTTGCAGAGGAACAGAAGCTGATAAAGCACAAGATCGTCGTGCTTTCTGGAAAGGGCGGCGTGGGAAAGAGCACCATGGCGGTGAATCTGGCATACGGATTGGCCGCCCGCGGCTTCAAGGTGGGGCTTGTGGACGTGGATCTGCATGGACCCAGCATCCCCACCATGCTGGGCATCAAGGACAGCACAGTCTATGCCAGGGACGAGAGGCTGCTTCCCGTGGAATGCGAGGGCATTGATGTGATGTCGGTGGAATTTTTCCTGCCTGACAAGGACGCAGCCGTGGTATGGCGCGGCCCCATGAAATACGGGGCGATCAAGCAATTCCTACAGGAAACCTATTGGGGAGAGCTGGATTATCTGGTGGTGGATTGCCCGCCTGGAACAGGCGATGAGCCATTGGGCGTGTGCCAGATGCTACAGGGCGAAAAGCATGCGCTGGTTGTGACCACGCCTCAGGAAGTGTCCGCCGCCGACGTACGCAAGTCTCTGGATTTCTGCAGGCTGCTGCCATTGCCGGTGCT
>JAFZZD010000736.1 GCA_017615955.1 Victivallales bacterium | reverse complement strand
GGCGCGGAGGCGCAGAGATTTAAACGCAGAGGCGCGGAGATATATAAGATAAGGGCATCGGGCGTAACTTCATTTACGTCTGATGCCCTTATTGTTTTATATATTTCCGCGCCTCTGCGCCTCTGCGTTAAAAACTCTACGCCTCTGCTCTTATTTGCTGTTCAGATTCAGGGCGTAGAAATAGCGGTAGTTGCGTCCACCACGGCGTCCGTTCCTCTGCAAGTACAGTACCACCTTTCCGTCTTTTGCCTTCTCCAGCGCATTCTTGACATCCGCAATGGAGGATACTGGCTTGCGGTTCACGTCAATTATGATGTCGCCTGCCTGGATTGCATCCTCATTGTCGTCTTCAGCTGCATCGGCAGCACCGCCGTCCAGCACTTCATTGACTATGACCTCGCCGTCCTGTTCAGACAAGCGCAGCCCCAGTCTCTTCAATGCGCTGCCAGGTCTGCCGCCCTCGTTATTGGTGCCGCCCTCATCATTTGCGATATATTCACTGCGGTTTCCTGCCTTGACATTGATGCTTAGCTTCTTGCCCTCGCGCACAATGTCCAGCTTGATTTTGTCACCAGGCTTGAAACGCGTCACTGCCAGCAGCAATTCATGGGAATCACGAACAGCCACGCCGCCGACTTCTGTGATTATGTCACCAGGCTTCACACCTGCTTTCTCGGCAGCCTCGCCTTCTATGACCTCGCGCACCAGCACACCATGCTCAATGCCATACTGATCACGGATGCCTTCCTTGATATCCTGCATCGTTATGCCTATGAAAGGACGATTCACCGTGCCGTTCTCAATCAATTCATTGGCCACCTGCTTTGCGAAGTTACTGGATATTGCAAAGCCCAGACCTATGCTGCCCTTGGACATGCCGCCTGTCATGATGAACTGGTTCACGCCGATAATACGGCCACGGATGTCCAGCAAAGGGCCACCTGAATTGCCAGGATTGATGGAGGCATCGGTCTGGATGTAGCTGTCAAATGGGGACATCCCCATGTTCGTGCGGCCCTTCTGGCTAATGCAGCCTATGGTCACGGAATAATCCAGGTCGAATGGTGCGCCAATGGCAATCGCCCACTGCCCTACCCTCAGCTTGTCCGAATCCGCAAAGTCCAGCTTTGCATGCTTGCCTTCCTTCTTGGCGGGAATGCGCAGCACAGCCAGATCGCTCTCCTCGTCATAGCCAACGACTATCACCGATTCCTTCTTCTTGTAGTTGTCATAGACGGTGCCGTCCTCGGTCTTGACTTCCAGCGCATCCGCATCCTTGATCACATGGTAATTCGTCAGGATATACCCATCCTCGCGTATGATTATGCCCGAACCCTTGCCTGCGACGCGTGGTTTCATCTTACGGGCTGAATTGCGGCCACGCCTGCCATTATTGCGCTCCTGGTCGAATGGTATTCCAAAGAAACGGTAGAATTCCTCAGGCACCCGTTCCATTTGCATTGCCATTTGGGAGGGCTTCTGCTTGTTTGTGATTACAACCACAGCAGGTTTCGCCAACTCGACCACCTGCGCAAATGCATCCTCCACCTGCAGCGCAGCAGCCAAGGCAGGACCGTCCTTGACTTCCGCCGCAGAACAATAAAACATCATTGCCGAACAAACCAATAATGCGTTCAATAGTTTTTTCATCTGTCTCTCTCCTTCATTCTAAATTGTTATGACATTCGCTTTTTAAAACGACATTCCCATAGACACATGTTCCATGGTTTTTGTTCCATAAATATAATAAAATGTGGATGTAGAAACGGCATCCATGTAAACCAGAATAATGCCTGTAGGCATATTTCTCACTATGGCAACTTGAGCACGTCCCGCCTCAAGGTGCACGACAAAAAAAAGGCCGCAGCCCGAAGGCTGCGGCCCTTGATTACGCTACTGGTTTAGAACCAGCTCCATTCCTCGCCATTGTAG
>JAFZZD010000735.1 GCA_017615955.1 Victivallales bacterium | reverse complement strand
CGCCACTACGTCGTGGCGATCAATGGCGCAACTGCACCTCGCAATGTGGACTTCCCCCTCAATGGCAAGACATTCTTCACTGCAGGAGAGGACGATTCCTTCACAGTGGCCGATGGAAGGCTGCATGACAAACTGGACAAGTACCAGGTGAAGATATATGTCACTGACGCCGCGCTCGCACGCTCATTCCGCATCGCCGACAGCGCCAGGCAGATTGCCGAAGTCGCCAAGGCACTGCATAAGGAGGGCAACATCGCCTACACGCCAGTCAGCAACGCAAAGGTCTCGCTCAACTTCACGCCACGCGGCAAAGGCCGCCCGCTTTGGCATCTTGCAGATGGCTCGACGTCGCGTCCCATGGTGCCGATTGAGGGGAAAAAGAAAGCGATGGCGGTCACAATGGAGTTTCCTAAGGAGCAGCGCGCCTCCCGTGCGCGGATATATGGCACAGTCATAAAGAGCGCAGTCGTGGAGGTGGAACGGAACGGGCAATGGGTCAAATTGGCGGATACGGCGCCAGTTCCAGTCAATGACGCAGTGAATGTGCTGTATTCTGACATGTCGGCAATCGAGGCCGTTTGGCCGGCGGCGACATTCACCAAGATACGTTTTTCAGAGTTGAAGGCCAAGGCCATAGGAGAAATCGAAATATATGAATAGGTTTTGTTTTTTGCTGCTGGCGTTGTCATTATGCCTTGCCGCGGAGGAAGGGCAGCTGCTGTTCCACTGCTCCTTTGACGAAGGTGACCTGAATGGATTCGCCTGCAAGCCAGGCGACGTGCTTATGCCGCGCGTAAAGGGCGAGCTCTCAAAGGTGGCATTGGTCGAGGGAGTGCACGGCAAGGGCCTGGAGCTGCAGGCTGGCTGCAAGGTCAAGTATATTACAGGCAAACCTGATGCATTGCTGGGATTGACGCCGCCTTTCACCATTGCCCTTTGGATGAAGAAAACCGCCGAGGAACCAAAGCACGGCATTTGGCTCGCCACAATCTCCGACCAGAAGGAGCAAGGCGGCTTCGAGTTGTTCTGGCATTGGAGAAGGGCCATTTTCCGCTGGGGCAAAGGCGATGAGGAAAAAATAAGCTCGCCAACAGGATTGCTGTTCCTGAACAAATGGCATCATATCGCAGTCACCCACGATGGCAAGACAATAACATTGTATGTGGATGCGATTGCAGCCGCGCAGAAAGACGACAACGGGACATTCAGGCCATTGCCGCAAGCCAAGCACAGGAAATACCGCCCGACAGTCGGACAGTATCCCAGCAGCTTCAGTGCATATCAGCACGTGGGCATTCTTGACGACATCTATGTCTTCGGCAAGGCATTAAACGCGGAGGAAATCACCAGATTGGCGACAGGCCAGCCCTGAATTTCATCTGAGGATTCGCCTTGGAAAAGCCCGAAGTCAATCCGCCTGCGGCTTGCGCCCAGCTTAAAAGCGATATTGAGATGTTGACAATGCTCCATCTCGAGCGTATGATATATTCCTGATTATGAACAAAGCAATGTCTGCGAAATGCAAAACACAAGGGGTTTTCTTATGAAAATTGGTTTTTCTGTTGTTGACGTCACCCCCGAACTGGGAATATACCTGACTGGATACGGGATGCCAGAGCGTCTTGCCGAAGAAGTCCATTCACCGCTGCACGCGTCCGTAATGGTTCTCGAAGATGGGAAAACTACGGCTGTGGTCATTGGAATGGACTGGTGCTTTGTGGACTGGCCGCTGACACAGGCCATCAGAAAAGAAATCAACAAGCTTACAAGCATCCCTGAACAAAACATTCTTCTCTGCTGTTCCCATACTCATTCCGCGCCGCATACCACCTATATGCGCACCTTGGGGCGCACTGCCGTCGATCCTGAGAACAAGGGCGTGGAATACACGCTCAAATCCGCTCCGCTGATTGCCGCAGGGGTGCAGGAAGCCAAGGCAAACCTAAGGGAGTGCATAGCTGGTTTCGCGGCAACTACGACCCTTGCGGGAGTATCCCGCCGAGGAATTGATGAAAACGGGATTGTCAGGGGCTTTCTTCAGGACCCTGACCAGATCTGTGACAACAATATGGT
>JAFZZD010000734.1 GCA_017615955.1 Victivallales bacterium | reverse complement strand
CGTCCCAGCAGCGGATCGACGCATGGGGCGTGTGGGTGTCGACCGTCTGGTCGCAGGCGACGCCGCGTTTGGCGATGATTTCGTGGCGGTCGTAGCCGAGCTCGCCCTTCGGCAGTCCCGCGCCAATCTCGACAGAGACGTTCACGTCGTTCGCGAGCTTGGCGAGGACATTGATCGCGTTGCCGCTTGCGACGGCCATCACGCGAACCACATCGGACGCGCCGAGATAGGCGGCGAGGTCGAGTTCCTTTGCGAGCATCGCCTCCATGTCCGTGCCCTTCGGCGCGAACGCCGCGAAGCGCAGGGTCGAGACGCCCTCAAGCGTCCCATTCTCGGTCATCTTCTTGAGTTCGACGATCTTGCGCTCCATGCGTCCGGGCAGAAGCGGCGTCGTCCCGACGTAGCAGTGTCCGTCCTTGAGCGTGATTTCGCCCTTGTCCGCGCCGTACTTCCCGCGCAGGAAGTCGAGCGCCTTGTTCATTTTCCTGAGGTTCATCCTTGCGTCCTTTGCATTCTTTACGTCCAAAAGCTAAAAGCTTAAAGCCAAAAGCTCTCACAGGCACTTGACGAGCGGCTTGTACTTCTTGAGATAGGCGGCGTTCTTCTCGTCGCCGCCAGGGGCATTGGCACTGTTCCACACAGGTGGCACGATGCCTCGCTCCACGCAGATGCGCACCGTCTCGATCTCCAGCAAGTGTGCTATTGTGAAGTCCACCACATTGGAGACAGGGCCAATTGGGGTGTCCAGTCCAGGCACGTTCACGATTGCATCGCCCACGGGATTGTAGTCGTCTATGCACACTTCCGCAAAGTCAAACAGGTTCTTGCCTGAAGGATGCCTGATGAAATGATCCTTTGGCATTTCGTTCTGCCAGTATGAACTGGCGACGGCGATTATGCGTCCGCCCCGCTTCTTCACTTCCATTGCCGCATCTATGGTGGCTGGATTGATGCCGATGTTGTGGAAGAACAGCACCACATCGCCTTCCTTGATGTCGTAGTACTTGATTATGGAGGCGCCGAAGTTCACAGTGCGCTCCAGCTCCAGGTACTTGAGTGCCTGGTTGAACACGGACAGCGCCGTCTCCATCAGCGGGTTGATGTTGGCAAGCCCGCCTGCACGGAAGAACATCTCGCCCATTGCAAGCGTTGTGTGCCCACCGCCCGCGTACACGTTTATGAGACGGTCAGCCTGTATGGCGTCAGCCATCATCACAGCTGCCTTGTGGATGTTATCCCCCTGCTCTTCCGCCACCTTGCGCACATTCGCGAAAGCCTTTTCAATGTAGCCAAAGTCATTCAGCATGTTTCACCTCACCAGTACACGTTTGTAGTTCTCGCCAATGCGGTCCCACAGCTTCAGAGCGTCAGGTGCGGCCAGCACGGTCCCATATCCGCCCCTGTATGTCCAGGATGAAAGACGGTCCACGCCCAGCGAAACATACAGGTCCACCATCTTGTCAATCTGCTCAAAGTCAGCCGGCTGCTTGTAGTAACCCATCAGCCAGCGCTCCGACTTCTTGCCGTACTTCTTCGCAATGTCCACGGTGCGCTGCGCAATGTCCCTGAAGAACGCCTCGGGCATCGCCCAGTTCACGATGGTGGTGGAGAAAACATCGAAATACGGGCAGGACGCCACCATGTCCCAGTTGTCGTAGCCGCGGTACTCTGTCACGTAGTATGTGTTCTGGGTGGCATGGACGCAACAGGTGATTTCCTGCGCTGGGTTCAGTTCCTTGATGGCACGGGACGTATCGGACAAAATCACCAGCGCCTCCCTCCAGCGGAACTGCTTAACGTCGTCGTTCATGTAGCGAGGCATCTCATAGCCGTAGTAGTCCTGGAACTTCTTGCGGCAGACAGGGCAGTAGCATGTCCAGTCATCCGCCACGCCGCCTGTGATGGAGGCAATGCCCTTGGGGAACGCGTAGTGCGGTTCGTCCCAGAAGAAGCCGTCCGCGCCCGCCTCCTTTGCAAGCGTCAGGCAGAAATGCCTGAAATAGTCCCGGAAACTGGCGGTGTTGAAGCAGGCGTAGGGCAGTTTCTCGCCAGTCAGCGCGGAGACCTGGCGGTTCTCCACGTTGTTCTGCAGGAATTTTGAGACCTGCTCTCCGCCAAAGTACTTGCCGATGCCCCATGGATCCAGCAGCACTTTCAATCCCATCTGGTGAGCCTTCTCCACAATCTTTGGGATATTGGGCCTCCAGAAGTCAAAGTCAAATTCCGTCACGGCCAGAATCACCGCGTTGCATCCATGGTCCAGCATCTCCTGGAAATCCATTGCGGCATGCTCCACATAGCCCAGCCCATAGTAACTCACCGCCGTCTGTGTAATCGCCATTTTTCTCTCCTCGTTTTTCCTAGTGTTCCAGTATTTTCGTCGTCTGTCTTATTATTAGTTTTGTGTCAAGAAACCTTGTGAAGCCCTTGTCTGAAATGCCCAGGCGTATTCTTGAGTAAAGCGCCTCGAAGGCGAGCTGCGCCATTTCCTTGACAGGGTACGACACCGATGTAAGCGGCGGCCAGCATTCCGAGGCGACAGGCAGATCGTCAAAGCCAACAAGAGCCACCTCCTCTGGCACCTTGATGTTCAATGAATGGCATAGGTTCAGCATCTTCATTGCAAACAAATCATGGTAGCAGAACACGCCCAGGCGGCTACGCCTCTTCCGCAGAAGCAGATTGTACATCATGAAGTTGCATTCACCCGAATTGGCATACTCCATGAGGAATATGTTCTTTTGGGGAATGGCATATCCTGCCTCAAGAAGCCCGGCGCGAAAACCCTCCAGACGACTGTCGCTGGGCTTGCCTGACTGCCCCACGTATGCAAAGTCACCTGCACCGCTCTCTACCAGATGCCGTGCCACATCACGTCCCGCGCGGTAGTTGTCCACCAGCACCGCATCGTATGCCACGCTTTTTAGATTGCGCCCCAGCATGACGCATGGCACTGGAAGCGTACCGTAGAAGGCCTCCTGCTCTGGCGTGGAGGCCCAGGGACACACCAATATGCCAGAGACGCCATGTTTGCAGAACATGTTCAGGCGCTCCTTCTCGGTCTCGAAGTCATAGTTGCTGGAGGCGATGACAAGACTTGCCCCAACGGAATGGGCAAAGTCCTCCGCGTATGTTGCCAGCTTTGCGAAATACGGGCTTTCCAGGCATGTGGCAAGGAAGCCAATGAGCACTGGTGCATTTTCATCGGACACGCTTACATTGCCAAGTTCGCCCTGTTTTGGTCCAGCCACCTTGTATGACCTGCCCACCTTTTCAAGCAAGCCCTCGTCCCGCAACTTGGATATGACTCGGAAACCAGTGTTGTGCGCAACGCCAAAGCGGGCGCACAACTCACGCACAGTGAGAAAACTGCTGCCGGTCTCGCCAAACTCCCCGTTCTGCAAAGCCTGCCTCAGTTCGTTCAATACCCTGTTTCCATTGCTTTCAGACATTTATAATGTAACAAAAGTGTAACAAACTGCGATGTTAATTCAGAATTGTTCTAGATTTTGAGTGTAACATACAATGTTTTCTCTTTTATGCAAGACAATGTTTCATAAGAAGATTTAAACCATTACATCATTGAGCCAGAAAATGTGACTTGTCGATTTGCAAATCAAGGGAAAACCCGTATAGTATGCCACGTTTTTGAAAAGATGCCTTCGTAGCTCAGTCGGTAGAGCAGCTGACTCTTAATCAGTTGGTCGACGGTTCGAATCCGCCCG
>JAFZZD010000733.1 GCA_017615955.1 Victivallales bacterium | reverse complement strand
GGGCAAAGCCCCTGTGTCCAGCACGGGTTGGCCAATCTGTGCTTTATCCAACAGGCGAAAACGAACAAGTTGGCCAACCTGTGCGAATGTCCAGCAGACGAAAACATGCAAGTTGGTCAACTTGAGTGAGTGCCGCTTCGGCACTCACATGGACGCCAACTGCGTTCGTAAAAGTTATAGGTTAGTTTCCTTGTAATAAAAAGCGGCCTGCCCAATGCGTATTCCAAAGGAGAAAATCAATACGCAAGGGCAGACCGCCCAAAAAAAGCTGTGGCTTGTTTTTATCTTCCTGGCCCCCCGAAGCCGCCAGGACGCCCACCGAAGCCGCCTCTGAAGCCGCCTCCGCGTCCACCCTCCACAGTAGTCGCATCAATGATGTTCTTCACTTCCTCCGAAACATTAGAACCTGCAAACTGCTCAATGAGAATGTCCCTGACTTTAGTGGAAATATTGGCCATTTCAGCTTGGTTTCGCATGATTTCCCTGAAGTTGGACATATCGCCGTTCTCACTCATGTTTGCGCGAAGCTCCTCGTTTGACTTGATTAGCGCCTGGTAGTCTGCGATGGTCTGTCTTTGGTCAGAGTTTAGCTTGCTCATGTTTAGCCTGCTGAGGTAGTTGTCTCTCTTGTCTGTGCGTTCCTTGAGCATTTGCCTGCGCTCGTCCCTTTGCTTCATGATCTGCTCGTACCTTTCGGGATCGCTTTCCTTGAGTCTGGCCATCATTTCATCTGGATTGAATCTTTGCCTGTTGCCTCTGTCCCGCCTGTTTTCCTGCTGCTGTGGAGGATTGGCATTGTTCTCGGCAATCAGCTTTTTCAGGCGATTGATTTCGCTGTCCTTTTCATCCAGGGACTTGATCATTCTTTGCAATTCGGCGTTCTTGTTGTCGCCACCATTTGCCATTAACAATGCAAGCCTGTTCTTCAAGGCACCATTTTCCTTTTCCATGCTGGCAATCTTGGCGTCAGAAGCAGCCTTCTCCTCGGTAATTGAACTTGCCAGTTCGCCTTGCGCCTTGGCATCCGTGTAGAAATACCCTGCCACCGCCAGAAAGACAAAGTCCAAAACCAATGCAACTATGAATGCCTTCTTTGTGTCCATGAAAACCACCTTTTGTCTAAAATCAAAGATTACAACAAAACCTATAACGTTGTAAAATTAAAATATTGTATGGCAAAACGAAAATTTAGCAACAAAAGTGAAATTTTGATTGTAATGGCTAGTTCCATTACATTAGAGCCAATTTCAAAACTTATCGCGCCAATACGCAAACTATCGGAGCCGCTGGCTTTAGCCAGCGGAAAAAGCTTGCTTTTTAGGGGGGGGCAATTACCTCATTAGATTTGGCTAACACTTCGCTAGCATTGTGGCATTTCCAGGGTGATACGTCCCATTTTGCCATCTCTGAAGTCTTTTATGAAGGAGAATGCCGCCCGTTCAGTGTCAAGTTTGCCACCTGAAATAAGATAACCGCGTTTCTTTGCAATGGCCTCCAGCAGCTGGTCGCCATCGTCTGGGGCCTGTGGCAGGCCGTATGTGTTCCAATCAAAGTTGATATTGAGGTTTTCCAGTTTCCAGGCAAGAAAATCCGCGATCAGTTCCCTGGATATGACTTCGTTGTTCATAATGTCCAGCAATGCCAGCATTAGTTCATGCTTCTTGTCTTTTATGCTGGGCCACAGGATGCCTGGCGTGTCAAGTAGTTCAATTCCATTCCCAAGAGGTATCCACTGGTTTGTGCGCGTGACGCCTGGCTTTGCGCCTACCTGGGCTGTGTTATGGTCGTTCAGGTGGTTCACCAAGGTGGACTTGCCCACATTTGGCACGCCTGCGATGATGATGCGAACGGGCCGCACCAACGGGCGTGTGGCTCCTTTGGCGGCACGCGCCTCCATTACGCAGTTGCGCCATGAAGTAGTCAGCGCCTTTAGCGAGCCTGGCTTTCTTGCATCCAGAAATTGTATGCTGACGCCCTTTTCCTGGCAGAAGTTCATCCATGCCCTGTTTCCTGCGGGGGAGGCAAGGTCTGCCTTGTTGGCAAGCACCACCCGTGGCTTGCCTGAAAGAAGCGCGGCAAGTTGAGGATTGCGGGTGGACATTGGCGCACGTGCGTCAACCAGTTCCACTGCCAGGTCAATCAGCTTCAGTGCTTCCTGAAGTTGTTTCCTGGCCTTGTGCATGTGGCCTGGAAACCATCCAGAAAGCGCGTATGATGAAAATTCATCCCTCATTCTTCAGCCACATATCCATTGGGCAGATGCAGACCCGCCAGGGACGGAAGGTCATGCCAAAGTTTTTGCGGGCAGCATAGCCGCCATCCTTCGCCCAGGCAATTCTTTGCCCAGCTGGCGAATGTAAGAATGTCATACAGGTCCCAATGAAGTCTGTTTCCCTTTTTGGTGACATGGGAACCCGTGTTGCAGAAGCCTGGCTCCAGGTTGCGTATGACAAGCGTGCCTTCCTTGCCTGTCTCCGCCAATTGACGAACGCAGCGCTTCAGCACTGACATTGCCTGCGATGTTTCCAGGCAGGGCAGTTTTGCGCCTGCCTCTATGCCAGTGCGCATTGCCTCCTCCACGCAGGGAAGTTTTGCATAGTCCAGGCACACGGGGCCGCTGTTGTACTGGCTCAAATCCAGACCTTGCCTGCTGTCCAGCAAGGGCAGTTCTTGTGCGTCGGCAATTTCCGGCATCTGTTCCATGCCTGGCCAGCTCCAAGAGATAATCGCCATGAAGCGGTACTCCCTTGCTTCGGGTAGCACGCCTTCCTCCGCCTGGGTCTGGACGATGCGGCGTGTGAGTGTAATGCCGTCCATGCCGACTTGCAAAGTAAGCGTGCTGGCACCTTCCACGCCAAGTCCGTAGTTCCAGCGCCAAAGGTCAAAGCCCAGGGAATATTCCAGTCTGACGCCGTCCTTGCGCTCGAATACCAGGGAAGCAGGGAGTTTTTCAAAGAAGAGTATTTCCCCAGGTGTCAGGCTTTTCCAAAGGCCAGGGTAGGGCAGGCCAGGCACGGGTTCCGCATTGACCACATAGACCTGGCTCCATTCACCTGGCAGTACAGCCGAGCCGATTTCCACGGATTTCATGACAGGCGTGTCCTTGGACCAGTTGAAATCCCAGGTTATGCGGACTGAATTGCCTGCATAACGACATGACTGCGCGTATGACTGGCCGCCCTTGAAGGTGCCGTCGCATTCGAAGATGGACTGTCCAGCCTTGTGATATACATGTGCCTTCTTGCTGTGGAGCGTATCGTCGCTTTGCCCGTCAACGGTACATTTCAGGTCTTTGAGAACAGGTGTTCCGTTGATTTCCAGCAGGCGCGGGCCGCCGCAGCGTCCGGCGGAGTGCCTGGCAGTCCAGGCATTGTCTTTTTCTTTTATTTCAAATGGCATTTTTATCTATTTGATTACGTTGGTTTCAGTTAGGCTCGGTACATCGGGAAATGGAGGCTCTGCACCATAATCCAGGAAGAATTCCTTCTTGAAATCAAGTTCCTTTTGTACATTTTCCTCTGTGAGTTCGTCTTTCAGAAAGCCCAGGTGCTTGATGCGACGCATTGCAAAAAGCATATTTGCAATGTCGCGCCAGTCATGTATGTTCCATTTCGCCAGAACGTGCCTGGTGTAGGGGCCGAATTCGCCACGCAGCCTTTCGCAGAAGAACCTCAGGTAGTTGTGAAGGTCCATCATTATGTTGCTGCCGTTGGCGTGTCCTGCTATCCACAGGGATATTTCCGCCCTGCCAAGAAGGACGTAGGCATCCGTGGGATATTTGAGTTCATCCTTGTTGAGCTTGACTTCCAGCCGCGAACGCCAGGCAGACAGCTTTTCGGACAATTCCATCGGGTTCATTTCTTCAGAGCCTTTTGAACTTTTTCCGCCAGTTCGTTCATCTCCTCGGGACCAGAATACTTGGTGTCCCCTCCAAGAAAACGCACCTTGTCATCTGCAAAACGGGGTATGACGTGGAAATGCACATGAGGCACGGCCTGGCCTGCCACGCGGCCATTGTTCTGCACTATGTTGAAGCCCTCTGCACCAGTCGCCCTCATCAATGCCGCGCCAATCTTTGGAGCGACCTTGATCATGGCGCAAAGATATTCTTCAGGCAGCACAGTGGAACTGACCTGATGTTCTTTCGGCACAATCACCGTATGACCCGGATTGTACGGCGCAATGTCCAGAAACGCCAGCACCATGTCGTCCTCATATACTTTTGAACATGGAATCTCGCCCTTTATGATCTTGCAGAAAACACAGTCGTTTACCAATGCCATAAAAAACTCCTTGTTTTAATATGAATAATAAGATGTACTTCTTGCTTTATCAACAGTCCACTGTCCACTGTCCACTGTCCACTATGTTACTTGGTGGCGTCCTTGTATCGTCCGACTGCCTCAGTCAAGGCATCGGCAATCTGCTCCTGACGGTATGCCGAACGGAGTTGCGCCAGCTCCTCCTTGTTGCTGATGAAGCCCATCTCCACCAGCATGCAGGGAAATGGCACATTTCTTACAACGTAGTAGCGCCTGCGGCGTATGCCCCTGTCCTCCATCCCAGTACGCAGAAGTATGGCCTGCTGGGCGAAGAATGCCAGGAATGCATTGTCGGTATTGAAGGCATTTGCAGGGCAGGCCTTCTTTGATACATGGTTGTCATTGGTGGGTGCGTCGCCAGCGGGTGTGGCAATGTATATTTCAAGTCCCGTGACCGAGGATGACGCGGAATTGCAGTGCAGGCTGATGAATGCATCTGGCTGCAATTTCTTGGCAATGTTCACTCTTTCCTCCAGGGGCACGTCCTCGTCTTTTGTGCGCGTCATGCTTACGCGATAGCCGCGCACCTGGAGTTTCTTTGCCAGTCGCTGTGAAACCTGCAGATTTATGTTTTTTTCATAGATGTTGCCTGATACTGCGCCAACATCCTTGCCTCCATGCCCTGGATCAATGAGAATGTGCCTGACTTTTCTGCGGGGCAGCGTCTTGTTGCGCAGGACTGGCTCCATCAGGTTGGTGAAGTCGGACTTTCCCATGAGCAATTGCTTCCCATTCTGCATGATTGCCCTGGACAGATGCATCTGCACGTTGTTCAGCGTCATCACGCGGCTGTCTATGGCCAGCTTCACCGTGGTGTAGCGGGAACTTAAAGTAATCTCTTTTTCTTCGACCTTGGTGGACATGCCGTAGAAGCGGGCGACGTCATCTAGATACAGATATACGCCTGACTTCAATGTGACGAAACGGATTGAAGGAAGCTTGGGTGGGGCTGCAAATGCATTGCTCTCGTTCAGGAAAAGCAGACAGGACAAAACAAGGCATAATAGGCATTGCGAGAGGAAAACGAAGGAATTGCTCCTTGACGTACCCCGCAATGTCCACCTGTCATCCCTCATTTTCCTTTACTCCTTGGCAACCTCGTTGCTTTTCTTCACCATGTCGGCTGTGATGACGATTTCAGTGCCAGGCTCTTTTTCGGGTAGCGTGTACATGATGTCCAGCATCAGGCGTTCCGTAATGGAACGAAGGCCGCGGGCACCAGTGTTCTTCTTTACCGCAATGTCTGCAATCGCCTCCACTGCCTCCTTCTCAAAGGTGAGTTTGCAATTCTCCATGCGGAACATTTCCTGGTACTGCCTGATCAGGGAGTTCTTGGGTTCTGTCAGGATTTTCACCAAATCATCCCTGGTAAGCGCCTTCAGCGTGCCGATGACTGGAAGCCTTCCTATGAACTCGGGTATGAGGCCGAACTTGAGAAGATCTTCGGGCTCCACCCTGTCCAGGAACGCGTCCGAATCGCTTCCTGCCTCAACCTCGTTCTCGTAGTCAATGGTCTTCTCAAAGCCCAGCACATGTCTTCCAATGCGCCTTTCTATGATTTTGTCTAAGCCGCTGAATGCACCGGAACATATAAAGAGAATATTTGTGGTATCAATCTTGATGTATTCTTCCAAGGGATGCTTGCGCCCGCCCTTGGGTGGCACATTTGCTATGGTGCTTTCGATGATCTTCAGGAGCGCCTGCTGCACGCCTTCGCCTGAAACGTCCCTGGTAATGGACACGTTCTCGCCCTTGCGGGAGATTTTGTCGATTTCATCAATGAAGATGATGCCTAGTTGTGCGCGGTTGATGTCATAGTCCGCCGCCTGTATCAGGTTGAGCAGGATGTTCTCCACATCGTCGCCAACGTATCCAGCCTCGGTGAGTGTGGTTGCGTCTGCTATGGCGAATGGCACGTTCAGTTTTCTGGCCAGTGTCTGTGCCAGGAGTGTCTTTCCGCTGCCAGTGGGGCCGATTAGCAGCACATTGCTCTTGTCCAGCCTGACTGCGTCGTTGTTCTTATGCCCGCTTTTGAGGTAGTTCACTCTCCTGTAGTGGTTATATACCGCCACGGACAGGATTTTCTTCACGCGGTCCTGTCCTATGACATATTCGTCCAGATAGCTTTTCAGCTGTGCTGGAGGTACCAGTTCAATTTGTCCTGAGTTCTTTTTGAAACTGCGCTCCATTCCCATCGGGGCCTTCATCTGGGACTTCATCTTGTCCAACTGGAAATTGGGAACCAGTGTGCAGTCCAGAGCCTGGCAGCATTGCTCCAGGCAGTCGGGGCAGATGCAGCCGCTGCTTTCGCCCTTGGCATTTTTCAATGACACGGCGAAAGGCAGCTCTGCCTCCGGCTTGCCGCAGATTATGCAGCGTCCCTTGGAATCACCATTATCGAAATTTCTTGGCATAGTCAATGCAATTTACTTTTTGGCCGGGTAGAGAATCTTGTCGATAAGACCGTCCGCCATTGCCTCTTCCGCACCCATGAAATGGTCGCGGCTGCTCTTTTCGTAGATTTCCTCGGCTGTCTTCCCGCAGTGGTGTGAAAGTATTTCATACAACATCTTGCGGATTTTCAGCAATTCCTGCGTATGGATTTCCATGTCGGCGGCTGTGCCAGAGTAGCCGTAGGATGGCTGGTGCACCATGATGCGGGAGTGGGGCAGGGCATAGCGCTTTCCTGGCGCACCTGCCGCCAGCAGAACAGCGCCCATGCTGGCCGCCTGTCCCATGCAATACGTGCGCACGTCGCAGGACAGCATCTGCATGGTGTCGTAGATTGCGAGACCAGCGGTGACTGAACCGCCAGGACTGTTGATATAGAGGTCAATGTCCTTCTTTGAATCCTCGCTTTGCAGGAACAGAAGCTGGGCTATGAGCAGGCTTGCCATCTCGTCTGTGACTTCGGCGCCCAGAATTACGATTCTGTCCTTAAGCAGTCTTGAAAAAATATCCGAACCTCTTTCTCCGTGCCCCGTCTGCTCCCAGACGTAGGGCATAAACAAATTGTCTTTGACCTCTGTCATTCTTGCTCCAATAATGTTTTTACTTTTGATTATTATAACGCCGAGGGGCTTATAATCCTCGGCGTGTGCGATGCTATATCTCAGGCCTTTGCCGGCACTTCGGTCTCCGTTATTTTTGCCAGTTCAATGATTTTAGCTATGGTGCGGGAGTCGCGGACATTCTGGATGGCCGCCTGGAATTCGCCAGTCGAGGTCTTTTCCTTCACCACGGTGTTGAGGTTCGCCCTGCCGTCCCCGATTTCCCTCTGGAACGAGTTGGCCACGGACACCAGGTCTTCCTGGCTGACGCCAATGTTCTCCTGCTTGGCAATCGCATCCAGTATGATCATCTGGCGCAGGTATTTGGCCACATGGTCCTTCAACTGCTGCAATTCCTCTGCATCTTCCAGCTTTGCCTTCAGCTCTTCCTCTGAAAGACCCCTCTTCTTCAACTGCTCGTTTCTGTTCTGGATGCTGTGCTCGATGACATTTTTCAACTGCGTTGGCGGCAGCGGGAAGTCCTGCCCTTCCAGCAGCTTGTCGATAATCTGCTTGGCAAGGCTGTTCTGCTCCTTTTCGTTCTCCTCGCGCTCCATGACGTTCCTGATGACCTTGCGCATCTCTTCGATGCTCGGCATTCCAAAGCGCTTGGCGAATTCGTCATCCAAAGCAGGACGCTGTTTGGTGCGCACGGACTTTACCTTGAAATGGTATTGAAGGCTCTTGCCCTTGAGTTCATCCGATGCGGCAAAATCCTCTGGGAAGGCGATGGTGACATCCCTTTCCTCGCCAGCGGAAATGCCCATTAGAGCCTTTACGCAGCCAGGCAGCACTTCTGGCTCGTGCAGTGCTATCCAGGTATTCTCGGCCTTGACCAGATAACTGGACTTGTCGCTGACTTCCATGCCCTCCGGGATAGTCGCCTCATATCCCAGTTCCAGCATGTCGTTTTCCTCGGCTGCCTTCTGGATTTCCTGGTATGAGGAACCCATTTCCGCGAAGGAGTTCAACCTGTCCTCCACTTCCTGGTCGGTGACGGTGTGCTTTTCCTTTGTCAATGCCAGGCCCTTGTATTCCGGAATGGTGATCTGCGGGTTGACTTCCACCCTGACTTCGCACTTGACTGGCTGACCAGCCTCGTATTTCTCTGGTGCGCTTTCAAGAGAGGGGCTTCCCACGATCCTGCCTGGCAGCTCTGTTTCTGCCAGACCTTCTTTGTAGGCTGTCTGCACAATCTCGTCCATCGCCTCGGCGATGATCCTTGCGCCGAAATGCTTCTCTATAAGCGCAGGAGGCATTTTGCCTGCGCGGAAACCTGGCAGGCTAACCCTGCTGGTGACGGCCTTTCTTACTTTTCTGTAGATGGCATCGGCCCTTTCCGCTGGCATTTCCAGCTGCAACTTCATCACGCAGGGCTCTACCTCAACTACATTCACGATTACCTTGGCTTGTGAAAGTTCCACTTTTACACCTCGAAACATATTGTGTTTTATGACTCGGCCATTTTACGGCTCACAAAAGCCATACTATATTACCACTCTTGACTTTTGCACATTGTAAAGCCAAAAAAAGTAATTTTCAATTACATCCATTATAACGCATATAAACATGGAAATCTTTCACGACAGCGATTGGAAATGGCAAATAAAACATGCTTTGAGGACGCCTGAACAGTTTGCCGCCTTCTTCCACTGGAGCGAAGACCAGTTGCAGAAAATAAGTGAAACGGCGGCAATCTACCCAATGCTGGCCACGCCTTTCTATGCATCGCTGGCAAAATCAAATGACATGGACGACCCCATTGTGGCTCAATGCATCGCCAATCCAAGGGAACTGGAGGCAGGCGGCGATGACGACCCGCTTGGCGAGGAGGCGTCCTCCCCGCTGCCAAGGCTGGTGCATAGGTACCCTGACAGGGCGCTGTTCCTTACCTGCAATGTCTGCGCCGTGCATTGCCGCCATTGCATGAGGAAGCGCCTGTGGAAGACTCCTCTTGGCGCACCCAGTGACGGGGAACTGGCCCAGGTGGCAGACTATCTGAAGCAGCATCCCAATGTGCGTGAACTTCTCATTTCTGGCGGCGACCCCTTGTTGCTGGATGACATGCATGTGAAACGCATTTTGGACGCGTTTCAAGAAGTTTCAAGCCTGGAGATGCTGCGCATTGGAACGAGGACATTGGTGGCGTTGCCACAGCGCTTCACGCAAGAATTGTGTTCCATTTTTGAAAACTGCAAAAAGACAATTTGGATTGCAACCCATTTCAATCATCCGCAGGAACTTTCCCAAAAGGCGGCATTGGCGGTTCGCCGTCTTATGGCGGCGGGCGTTTCCGTTGTGAATCAAAGCGTGCTTCTGAAGGGCATCAACGACAACGCTGAAATCCTGGGCAAGTTGTTCACTGGACTGCTTGCAATGCGGATCAAGCCATATTATCTGTTCCACGGCGACCCGATTCAGGGCACCACTTGCTTCAGGACGGGGCTTGAGGCAGGGCTGGCAATAATGGAGCAGCTGCGGAACAACATTTCCGGCATGGCGGTGCCCACCTTCGCATTTGACTTGCCAAAAGGCGGTGGTAAAGTACGCCTAGAACCGGACTTCTTCGCTGGAAAGAACTGCTTCAGGCGCTTTGACGGAGGCACAGAGGAATACAAATAGCATATTCGGCATGTTCCCGCCATGACAACCTGAATGGGCGTCGCCTCGGCGCCCACGCCAGCATTATGCCGCAAGGCGCATGTTTCCGCCATGGCAACTTGAGTGGCGCGCCGCCTCGGCACCCACGCCAGCATTATGCCGCAAGGCGCATGTTTCCGCCATGGCAACTTGAGTGGGCGCCGCCTCGGCGCTCACGCCAGCATTATGCCGCCAGG
>JAFZZD010000732.1 GCA_017615955.1 Victivallales bacterium | reverse complement strand
GACCACAGGCCACAGGCCACAGGCCACTGACCACAATAAAACATTTAACATACAGGCTTGCACACTATGACAAGACGAGTGAAAATCTACCTACTGCTGGCGCTTGCGGTATTCACTGCCTGCAGCACCAAGATGACATCCCTGAAGGAATTGCAGGCCAGGCAGCAGCTGGAAAAATACAACCAGGTGCGGGTTATCCTGGACAAGGTGCATGCCACGTTGGTGGATGGCAATGCACACGAGGCCAACGCATTGCTGGCACCATTGCTGGACAAGACCTTCGAGGAGACAGGTGTGCCCACCTTGCGCAATGAGGTCAATGCCTTGAAGATGGCTATTGACAGGCAGCTGGAGATTCCCCGCCGCGATGGTGTCATCAAGGCCACGGAGAAGACCATGCTGGACGAGACCCAGAAGAAGCCGTTTCTCCCAGAGACATACGACAAGACAGTGACCTCCTCCGAGGAATTGCTGCCCATAGAAATGCCTGAAACCGATACCGAGCGGCGCTTCCGTACAAAGTGCATCCTCAAGAATTTTAAGTGCCAGAACGCCACCATTCCTGAAATCGCCACTGAAATCAAGCGCGCCAGCGGGATAAATGTGATTGCGGACGATACAATCGACATCGGCGGCAAGACGCTGACATTGGATGTGGACAATGTGCCGCTGGAGGAGGTGTTGCTCTACATTACCCGCAACATGGGCCTTTCCTTCTACATGGGGGAGAATATGCTGTGGATAACTGCGGCGGAAAAAGATGAGGCCGCGAAGAAGACGCTGGAGACGCGCATCATACGTCTGCACCACGGCACAATCCCCACTGTGCCAGATGGGCCAGGGGCCAAGGGTTCTGAAGACAACGCCGGCAGTGTTGAGCAGAAGGAGGACAATGAGATGCAGGAGGCACTGGAGCTGCTTCTTGGCAATGGAGCAGATGGTGCAAGCTTCCGCATTTTCAAGGACAGGAACATTGTTATTATCCGTGATACCAGGGAAAACATACGCCTTGCCGAAAAAGTCATCAAGGAATTTGACAAGCCTCCGTATCAGGTTTCCATTGAGGCGCGTTTTATAACTGTCAGCAAAGATGACTTGTTGGATGTGGGAACAGAAATCACCCAGCAGAGTGCGGTGGATAACTACAAGCCTGGTGAGGAGGCAATCAAGGCAATCAACGCCCTTACTGAATTGGGTACCATCAAGGCTGGCAATGCCGATGGTGTGGGACTTCTCAATTTAAGTGGCGTCATTGCAAACAGGACGTTTGACATACTGATTACCGCGTTGGACAAAAAGGATTCCACTGTGACATTGAGTGTCCCGAAGGTAACAGTCTTGAACAATCGCCAGGCGCGCATCCGCAAGGGGGACAAGCTGTTCTATTTTGAGGATTATGATGTCGAAAGTATAGATAGAGGCGATATGCATGGAACAGACCAGATACTTGTGCCTTCTGGTTCGCCAACAGAATTGCCGATAGGCCTGACCTTTGATGTCAAGGTGAATGTGGGCAACGATGGCAAAACTATTCTTCTAGGCCTCAAGCCTGAAATTGTGGAACTAAAGAAATGGGAAAACTATTTGACCACAGG
>JAFZZD010000731.1 GCA_017615955.1 Victivallales bacterium | reverse complement strand
TGGGGTTCAGATCTATGTAATCGCCGGAGGACGTGCGGATCCCGTTGATAAAGTCAACAATCGGGTTTATCGTGGCCGCGCCTGCGATCTGGTTGTCCTTCAGCTGCGTTATGTTGCTTTTGCCCAGATACATTGCGGCCCCCTTATTCGGTGATTGTCTGCCATGGGCCTGTTTTTACCCATGTCTCATAGACAACTTTTGACATTGGCTGCGACAACGATTTGCCATAGTCCACGGAATACAGCCGCCAGCCATCGGCTTCGCGCAGGTTGCCAGGATTCTGGGAGCCTGGGTAGCCCTGGTCATGGTTGTAGGCGGCTGGCGCATATGGGCTGGCGTCCGTAAGCGTTGCCTCCCAGGTCATGGTTATAACGCTGCGCCGCTTCATCTGACTGAAGATGCCGCCGACAAGGCTGTATGTCCTGCGGTACTCGAATTCCTCTTTCTGCTTGGTCAGCTCATATCCCGCGTAAGTATAAACCGGCATGATTCAATTCTCCTATCTAACTATGTAGGCGCGTTGCATTATGGTCTGGAGATCCCTATGCAGTTGATTCAGCTGGCCCGTGTACACCTGGGACATTTGGGCGCTGGATCCCTTCACGCCTGGGGCCTTAAGCCCAGTCCCCACAAAGCTGGCGTTAACTGCATCGGCCTTGCCCTTCAGCATATTCTGTACCTGATCAGCGGTCTTAAGCCTTCCCAGATTGCGCCTCGCGCTGGCGGAGTTCCTCCTCGCGTCCCCGTATGAAAAACGCGCCTCGGCCAGATCCCTTGCCGCGCCGCTCAAAGCATCATCCCGTGACTGCCTGCTTTGGTCGCGCTGCTGCTTCCTGTCTTCCCTATCAAGCTTGCGAGTCTGCCTGTCCAGCTGTTCACGCTGGCGCATCCGCTCCTTTTCGCGGCGGGTATAGACAACACGCTCCCCCGCGTCTTCCCTGGCCTGCTTGTCTGAAATGGCCGCATCCAATTTGCGGTTTCTGCGTTCCTCGCGGGTCAGCGGCTTCGTCCTGTCAAAGCCAAAGTCTGATTTCTGATCCTCAAGACGTTTCCGCTTCTTGTCCCTGGCCTCCGCGGCCTCCTCTGCCGCATTGCTCTGGATCGCCTTGATATAGGCCTGCCGTGCCTGGAAAAGTCTGTTTCTGGCGCTTGCCTCCTGTCTGGCGGCGTCGCTTACTGCCTTGATGCGTTCACGCTGCGCCGCCAGGAAATTCCTGTATGTCTCGTTCACGGCCTGCGTGATCTCCTTCTCGGCGGCAAGTCTGGCCTCCTCCCAGTCAGCCCCCTTGTCCACGGCTTCAAGCTGGCGTTCACGCGCCTTGCGCACTTTTGCGGCGAAGCCTGTCGCGTCCTCGGCATCGGCCAGGTCATTTTTCCAATTGGCCATGTATCTGTCACGTTCACGGTCAGCCGCGCCTTTCTGCGCCGCCTGCGCCCGTGCATAGTCCGTGGCCTGCGCCTTGATTTCTGCCTTCAAGTCCCCGTATGCATTGGATTTCTCGGCCTGCCTCAGCTGCGCCCGCAGTTCCAGCAGCGTATCCTGAATCCCGCCGCGTTCCTTCGCTATCTCCACCTTGCGTGTGTCGCGGCGTGCCTTTTCGTCAAGGGATGCGGGGGAGTACCTGTCAAGCTCCCTGTATTCCTTGTCCAGCTGCTCCCGAAGGTCTTCAGTTGCCTTGATCTCTGCCTTCAGCGCCTCTATCCTGCCGTTCTTGGCGTAGGACATCTGCTCCTTGATAACTGCCCCGGCGTTGTTTGGGTTTATGTCCACGCCGTATCCTGCAAGTTTGCGCTGCTGCGTGTCCAGCGCGTTCTTGTTCACGGCGGATCTTGTCTGATTGTACTGCTGGAGCAGCCTGGCGTATTCCTTAAGCTCGGCCTCAAGCGCGTCGAAGCGTGATCTGTTGGACTGGGACTGCTTGACAGTGCCGCTGGCAATGTACTTCGACCATTCGCGTAGCTCCTTCCCCGCGTTCAAGATGGGGTCCAGTACATACGTCTTCACCATGCCGCCCATCGCCTTGAATCCGGCAATTATTATGCCGATCTTGCCAGCCATGCCAGTTAGCCCGCCCATAAGCTGCTTAAGTTCGCCGCCGCTCAGCTGCTGCATAGAATCCTTAAGCTCCCTGCTTTTGCCTATTGGCCTGTCGAATGCGTCCCCAATGGAGCTGATGGACTGTTTCATCTTGGCGCTGGCCGACTGGACTGCCTGCCGCGCCGCGTTCATCGCGTTTTGCAGCCCCTTGGATGTCGCCGATATTACAGCTTCAAGCGTTACCTTGGCCATGTGTGTTTTCCTTCATCTGCTTCAGCTTTTCCAGCGCCGCGCCAATGTCTGCCGGGCGCTCCGTTATGGTCCCCTGCCGCCTTGCCGTGGACACTGCCAGATGCAATGTCATCGCCAGCGGGATCTCCCATAGGATCTGCTCATATGTCAGGCTCGGCATCGCCTGGCAAGCCATTGCAATTGTATCCGCGAGCCATTCGGGGGAAAACAAGTCAACTTGACTTTCCCTGCCGCTGGGGCGGTTGTCCTGGTTTGGGGAGATTATGTCATAGGCCCGCCATGCCGTGGCAAGGTCCTTGACAAGCTGATCATGAAACTGGCGCTTGTTTAGTCTGCCATGGGGGATCAGCCGGTATGCGCAGTCAAGGTCGGCCCTGGACAATTCCCCGCCCAGCACATAAGGAGATCTGACAAGTACAAGCTGCATCAGCGTCCCCAGCGTCAAGGACACGTCCCCGCCGTGGATCATCTGCTCCAGCTCTCCCCGCATGTCTTCCTCGCTATGCAGGCCAGGCACTGTGAAAGTATCTGTCATCATTGGAAAAAAGGCCCGTCAGCACTGATGCCACGGGCCTATGGGGTGGATTGTGTCTATACTGTCGCCGGAAGGTTTGTTGTGACAAAGCGCTTGACTGTAAGGCTGTATTTCACAAAGTCCGTGTTGCTCTGGGTTTCCGTCACAGCCGAGACATAATAGCTTTTGCCGTCAAAGGTGAATATGTCCCCCACTTCTGGGATCGTGGATTCCGATGTCGGGATTATCGCCTCGAAGCTGTTCTCGTTCACTTTCTGGTAGTAGTGTGCGACCACGGGTTCCCCTGCGCCATTGAGTGCAAGCGCCTCCTGCGCCTGGTTGTTTTTGGTCAGTGACTGCATAAGCCAATCGGCCTTGGCCGAGGTTGCGATGCCGAATGTGTAGTTGGGCATGTGTGTGCTCCTTGCTATTGCTTTACAATTGGAATGGTTGCTGTAAGTATGTTCTGCCGAAAACTGTCATTGATTGCAGTGTCGGTTATCGTCCAGTTCCCGCGCCAGGCGACCTGCCAGCCGTTCAGCGTGTATGTTATGCTCTGCATCAGGTTCAGTATGTCCGTGGTAAGCGTGTCGCAGGTCTGCCCGTCCAGATCTTCTTCAAGGTGACTGAAGACTGTTATTGACGGCCTGATGTCCACCAATACGCGGCCCGTGTTCCCTGCATGGTCGCCTAGGTCTTCGGCGGCAATGACTATTCCGTAAAAGCCCCTTGGAGTGCCTGATAAATCAAGCGTGCCGCGTATCTGGTCAGGGGTCACGGGGAGCGTGAATTGCTGCGCCCTGGATCTAAGATGGGCTGTTATGGCCTCTCTGATCTGAATTGCCGGTGCCGTCATTTGCCGCCCTCCCATCTGCGTTTCATTAGGCGGTCGATTTCCTTGTTTATGTTCCTTGCCGCTGCATCATAACCCGCCTTTGCTATCCTGTCAGCAGTGCCGCCGTCCGCGCCGTTGCCGAAATGGTTAAAACGTATGTCATCGGCAATGACTATCTCAGCCATCCACGCGGTTTCCGTCATTGTGGCGTCTGACAGCTGCTCCACGGCAACAGGCAAACTGCCTTTTGCCTTCGGGGGCAAACCCAATGCCTTGAAAACTCCAATCCAGCTGGCCTTGCTCCAGCCTTTTGCAATCTTCACTTTCTTCAGCTTGCCGAATGCGTCTTTCGCGCCCTGCCGTATCCTGTTCCTTGTCAGTCCCCTTTTGGTCGTGTAGCTTTCAACGACTTGGCTTTCGTGTAGGTAATGCCATTTTTGATCGCGCTGGTCAAAGTAGCGATAATAAGGTGACTTGCTTATCTGCGCGGTAGGGGTTATTTTGTATGCTTCACGCGCAAAGTCCCTGCCAGCGTTGCGGATTACCTTGCCTATGGGAATCTTTTTCATCCTGGCAAGCGTATCCAGCAAGCTTCCCTGCATGTCACAGTTCACGGTCATTCGGTCACGCTCCCCAGATGCAGCCTAAGCGTTGCCTTCACGCTGTCCTGTTCCACGGCAAGGACGCGCATCTGCTGGCCGTCAACTTCCAGCTTGTCCAGGCGGGGTCGTGGCAATGGCACTCCGTCAAACTGACCGGCGGGACATAGCAGAGAAAACGTGTAGTCACCTGCCAGCCCCGCGTCGGTTGCGACATCTTCGCGCCTAAGCGCCGTCTTCACGCCGTGACAGGTCTTTCCCTGCCAGGAGAAAACGGCCTTAAGCCCCTCCTGGTTTTCCAGGAGGGAGTGCACTTGCCTTATGACGCCCACCCAGTCCATCAGTCACTGGAGCTGCTATCGTCCACGTCAAAAAGCTTGATGGGGACTGCCATGCTGGCGTTCAGGACCTTGAAATCAACAAGGCCCTTCGCATCCATGTTGATGGAATCGTTCAGGGGGTTCGGGAATTCCTCAAGTATGTAGTGCTCGGCCTCGCCGTCCCAGTCAAAGATCAGCGTCCTTGCCCACTGGGGTTCCTCCGCGCAGTCAACTTCACGGGATGGAAGCACTGACAAGGCGCAGTTCCCCTTGTCCGCTGCCGTGGTTATGCCGTGGCGCCAGCTGATGTCGGCCCCGACAAGGACCTCATCCACGCCAAAAACAGCGGCCAGCTGCTCCGCCGTGACATAACGGGGGCTTAGTCCGTCAACGATCACGCCGGTTGCCTTCATTCTCTCAATGATTGCCTGGTTCTTCTTCAGGGCCGCGAAATTGTAGTGGCTCAGTGTAAGCCCGATCCTTCCACTTCCAAAAGCCTTGTCGCGCAGGTCAGCAGCGGCGGCATCGATCACGCCCACTGGGTCAGTGCTTGCGTCAAGTGCGGTATCTGTTGGATGAAGCAGGGCATTTGCGCACAGTCCTTCCAGCTTCAGATAAAAAGCCCTTTTGGCAAGTCTGGCCATCGCTATGTCGCATGATGCCTGGTCATAATAGCCCCTCACCTGGTCATAGCTCATGGATATACGCGCCCTGACTTCTTTGCAGGCGAAGGTAGTTGTAGCCGCCGCAATGACTGTGGAGCTTATGTCTGCAAGCGCCGCTGTATTGCGGTTGTACTGGGCGACGGGGGCCTCCTTCAAGGTCTGGTAGTAGATGGTGCCGCCTTCCTGTCCCCTGGGGAAATACGGGGCCAGCTTTTCAACGAGGAAGGGGTCTGGGAATGAAACTGGGATCGCCTCAAGGTCGGCTCGACGTTCAATGGTTGTAAGCATGTGTATATCTCCTATTGTGGTTATGCTCTTTTGTGCGCCTGCATGTAAGCATCATATTCGGCCTTATGCTCCTGCTTCAGGGCCGTGAATCGCTGGGCATACTGCCTGGGCGTCAGGTCTGTTGGAATCTCCTTGACAAGCTGGGCAAAGTCCTTCCTGGGCGCTGGCGGCTGTGGTTTGGCCTTAAGCCCAGCGGTCAGCTTGTCGCAGGTTGCCTTCAGCGCCTCAAGTTCCTTCTTCAATTCCTCATTCTCCGCCCTAAGCGCCGCCAGTTCGTCATCTTCCTTCACTTCAATGCGGGTTTCGTCTTCAGCCTTGATTTCCTCTTCGGTCTTGATTTCCTCTTCGGCTGGGACTGGTTCAAGAGTTTCAACTTTTTCAGGCTCGGGATTCTCGATCTCGACCTCCTTTTCAATGATCTTCTTGTCAATGGCCATTGCCTGCTCCTTGTATTTGGTTGCTATTGCGGCAATCGCCGCATATTGCCAGCCCTGATCCGTGCCTTCTTCACGGGGAGGCATCAAGGGGGCTGGCGAAATCAGATCTTCAGTCAATTCATCCACGAGACCGCACTTCAGCGCGTCAAGGCCGGTAAGCCATCCCTCGCGCCCTGATTCAAACCAGGTCTCCACTGCTGCGGGGTCAAGGGATGTGCGCTGCAAAAGGGATGCGATTATCACGGCATTGTACTTATCCATGCGGTTTGCGTTATCCCTCAGCTGGTCTGGGGATCCTTCCACTAGGGCGTTGCAGGAGTGATACATGATCATGGATTCTGGATGCGCCGTGACAGTTGCCCCCGCTGGAATCCGCGCCAGAATGTTTGCCGCCGAGCTTGCGCAAATCCCTTCCAGCTGGATATTCAGGCGATAAGGCTTCCTGGCCATCCAGTCATGCAGGGCGCATGTGATTTCTATGCCGCCAGCGACGGAGCCGCCATAACTGTTAATTGTCAAGGTCAGGTCGTCATCAGTGTCCGTTATGGCCTTGGCAAGTTCGGTGCATCCCGTCAGCCATTCACGCTCCTTGCTGTCAGGCGGCAAAACGCCATCAACCATCACGCCGCGCAGTTCCAGATATTTCATGGGTTGCCCTCCGTCATGTCCTGCTCCTGCGCCGTGGCCGTCACGCCTGGGGTCTGCTCCTGTATGGGCTGGCCTGATGTTGTCTGCCAGAATGGCGCCAGGTTTGTAAGGTCCAGCCTCTCAAGCAGCTTCTTCTCGTAGGCAAGCTGTTCTAGTTGGCGCTTGTATGACGGCCCCAGTTGTTCCCTCAGTGTTGAGCGTCCGGACTGGAGGCGCAGATTCTCCACCTTTTCAAGCTTTTCCGCGTCGATTGCAATTGGTTCAGTGTAGCTGATCTCATAGCGCTGATGCGGGCATATCCGTGCGGCGCAGTAGTCAACTAGCCTTGACAGCATCTTGGCATACTCCCTGAATGCCGCCCAGCTGATTTCCAGTTCGATCTCGCCGCTGGAATAACTGTTGTTCGCCGTGCCGTTACTGAGGCAAGACATCATGCCCAGTGACTTTCCGCAGGCCGTGTCTAACATTCCCTGCCAGGCCATCACCTGATTAGACGGGCGCTGTGGCGTAAGATTCTGGATGTCCGTGCCAGCCGGGACATTCGCAATGGCGGCCCTGTCGCCGAATGCGGCAAAGGTCTTGCTGTCCCTTGCAGCCTCAGTAAGCAGTGCCAGGTCGGCGTCGGTGATCTCCGTGCCCTCCGTAAGCTTGTTCTTGTCATCGCCGCCGAAGCCCTCAAGAATGCCGCCGATGCCAGACGAATCGAAGCCCGGTGACTGCTTCACGACAAGTGAAAGCTCTGAAGCAAGACGGGCGCTCTGAATCTCTGACTTAAGCAGATCCTTGCTGTCGGCGCTGACTTGCTCCTGGCGTAGGATTGCAGTAGGTTCACCCCTGTATTCAGTTATCTTGCGCTTCAGCGAAAGCCTAAGCGCCACGCCACGGGGCAGATATATCGCGTCATCCGGGCTGACCGCATCCCGGTTTCTAAGGCTTGTTGCAAAGTATCCCTGCACACGGCCCTCGGCGTCCATGACCACGCCCTCCACCTGCCGCCAGTCCTGGGGCGCTCCACGGTCTGCCAGCCATTGGTCGAAGCCTGTTATGCTGCATATCTGGTCGGCGTCCCATATCCTAAGCTTGCCGCCGGTCAACATGGGGTCACACACGCAAAGGCAGTCACCATGCTTAAGCACTGCCCGTAGCGCAATGCCGAGCATTGTGTGCCAGTCCTCATCTTCAGCATGACCGCAGTGCCGCGCCCACTCTTCCCAGGCGGCTTGCCAGTATTCGCTGTCCTCGCCAGTGAAAACAGGTTCCAGCTTGTCCCCGATTGTCAGGCGACAGGCCGTGTCAATGCTGCTGCCGACGCTGGTGTTGTCGTTAAGCTCATCGCACTGCGCATAGGCCTGGCGGCGGCGCTCCGCGCTAAACCATTGCTCGGTTTCTGTAAGGTCGGTCCTTATCTGAAGACGCGGCCTTGTAGGATCGTTGCGGCGCTGCAAGCTGTCATATCGTGCGGTAAGCGTCTGCACTGCCATATACCCCAGCAGTTTGCGCATGTTCGCCAGTGCCAGTGCCGTATTCTGGGGACTGGTCATTTTTTTAGCGGTGCTGGAAGATTTTCCACCAGTGGTGGAAATTTGACGTTTAGTGTCTGGATGTCTTTTCACAGGTCAAACCTCCAGCGGTAGTCGGGGTATGACAAAGAAAAGCCCGGAGGCGACCCCACTAGAAGGCGCTTGATTTGCAGGTCTATTTCAGACACTTCGGCCTTCAGGTCCGCTATCTTTTGATTTGTTACAGAGACGGACCCCGTTATCCCGTAGGATGCTGGCATTGTTGCCAGCTCGTCTGCCGCCTGGTTCAGTGCCTGTCTTTTCTTCAACAGGCGATCTATGGCACGTCTGCGCAGGGGATCTATATTTGAATCTGTGTTAATCGGCATGGGCGTTTTATCCTTGCCGATTATATACAGACGATGCCGCTGATATTGGTTAAATTTTAAACAGTGCCCTGTTGCTTCCTTGCCCGGATTGCCTCTATGACCTTTTCTCTCGCGGCAAATACTGGGAGCCTTCCACGGGCAAACTGCTTCGGCGGTAGATAGTCCACGGCCAAATCAAGCGCACAAAGGCACATTTTCTCGGCATCGAAGAAATCGCGCCGCGCCCCGCCGAATGCCGCCCAGTTCGCATATTCATATCCGTTGCTGTCCTTGGACATCCTTGTATTCGGCTTCACGGAGCACAGCTGCTGGAAATAGGTTTCATCAGGCGTTGGGGGCAAATACCATCCATAGCCCTTTGGCCGCTTCGGACTGTACAGCAGGTCCAGCAGCCTCACCTGGTATTTCAGCGCGTCAAATAGTATCAGCTTCTTTTGTGTTGCTGAAGGTCTGAGCTTCATATTGTCAAGATGCTTAGCCGACTGGCCCTTGTAATAATATGCCGATGGATGCGCCTTGATGAATGGGTCTAGGTCATCGGTGTTGTCGAAGCCGCCATTGTCTATAAGGCATAAACTGACCTTATGGCCGTGGTAGATTCCTTCAAGGCGCTGCTCCAGCGCCGCCAGGCTGTTGTCCGTGCCGCAGTCAAGTAGATAGCTGTTGCCTTCATCGTCCCAGCCCCTGACAACAGACACATAATACTTCGCCCCGCCCAGTTCGCTTTTCTGCTGATCCGTGGCCATGACAACTATCGAAAGCCGGTCCTGAAGGTCACTGGGGTATTCTATCAGGCGGCGGCGGTTCGCGTCCTCCGTTGACACGCTGGAATCTCCTTCGGCCCTGTGCTTGTATGGAATGCCTAGAATTGTATTACACAAATACTTTTTTCCGTCCCCGTCCGTGGCATCTTCCTGCGCCTGGGCGATTTCACGCCATGTCCACAATGTCGGGTTCGCCAGTGCTCCAACTTGAAAAGATCTGTGCAATATGTTTGATGGGCGCTGATGGATGTACAGCCCGTCCTCGTTCATCTTCCATGCGTCCTGATAATGATGCACGTTGCCGCAGTGCGGGCATATCCATACAATTGAATCCTCGATCACTTCGCCGTTTTCGTTCTTTTGCCATTGAAGCCCAGCCCACTTGTCCCCGTCAAGATAGAATGCAAGCTTGCTGACCGGCGAAGGTTCGCCGCAATGCAAGCAGCGCAAATGCCATTCGCCACGGCTTCCCCTGTTCCAGTTCACGTGCACAGTTCCCCCGTATTGGCTGGGGCTGGAGCATACAATCATCATTCTATGCTGGAATGATTGCATTCTAAGGCGAAGCGCCTTGATCTGCGACATGTTTTTCTGTTCCTCATCGGCATTCTGCAATTCTATGTAGTCCGATTCGTCAAGCACTGTGAAATTAGCCGTGCTGGATATAATCTGGGCGCCGCCGCCTTGGAAATAGATTATGCTTGACTGACTGGGAAGATGAAAACTTGCCTTCTTCTTGTTGCCTCGGCTGGCAAGGTCACGGGCCGCGTCAGGCAACGTCTGAAGCAATGGGACAACAGTGTCGGTGTTCGTCTTGATCGCCAGGTCAAGGCTTGGATATACTATCAGACCGGAGCAGCCGCCGTCATGCACACGCTTCAGCATCGCGTATTTCCAGATGGAAGACTTGCCCAGGCGCTGGCCCATCTGCAAGGTGACCTCCTGACATTGCGGATCATCGCAGGCGTTCAGCGGCTCTATCTGGTAAGGATACAGTCTGACAAGGCCTGTTGCGCTGGATGTATGGTCATACGACAGGTCAATGTTTCTTTCGCACCATGCGCGGATGTTTTCATGCACGGCGGGCCGAAGCGCCCTGATCAGCTGTCTGGAAGCAAAAGCCGCCGCCGCGTCTGCGAAGATAGATTCATTCACGCGCATCAGTCTTCCTCTCCGTCATCCTCGCCGCCTTCCACAATGTCAGAGATCCTGTCAAGGTCCGTGGCGTCAATTGCCGCCGCCAGTGCGTCCAGTGCGTCAGCCGCCGCAGTGCCCTTCAGCGCGTCACGGACCCGCGCCGCAGTGCCCTTCAGTCCGTCCAGTATGGCAAGCGCTATATCACGGTCGCGCTGCTGCCGCCATGTCTTCACTTGCTGCTTGACTTTTTCCGTCTTCCAGAATTGCAGTTCATCATCAAGGCTGTTGCGTGACTTGCGCTGATCCCGCTTGCGCAGTCGGTCCACAAAGGCAAGGATGCATTCAACTAGCGGATATGTCCCATCAGGTCCAGCCTTGAAAAGTCCCTGCTGGTCGTATTGCGTGACGCTGTTCCTGGCAATTCCCAGGCACGCCGCCAGCGCACAGCCCGAGACGCGGATCTGCTTAAGCTCCACGGCGCTTGGCGTTTTGGTTCTTGACTTGGTTTTCATAACGCTTGTTTTCCAACACTTCCCGTTCAAAATCATTTGGCGGCAGGCTCACCCAAAACATACCCCCCACCCCCCTTCAAAGTACCTTCAGGGCAGGGGACCTCCCCCACGGCGGCGGGATCCGGCGCGGGAATGTCCAGCGCGACCAGTGTCAACGTCACCAGTGGTAGCGTCTCTGGGCCAGGGCCGAGCGGCTCCACCTGTGTAATCACACCAACGGGACTGCCGCCGATGTACACGACCTTGCCAATTAATGCCGCCAGAGTATCAATGTTCATCCCTCCTGCCATTCGCCGCCTCCTCATAGTCACTGCATATGCCGTTCTTGTCTATTACAACTTGCTTCAAATTACAGGCGAAACTGTCGGCCCTTCGGTGCTTGCAATTCCAGTTGATGCAGACGATTTCAGACTGAAGCGCTAATTTCTCCTTCAGCCAGTTCTTGAATCTATCAATCGTCCCCATTGCTGGCCTCCTGTCTGCGACCCACTATCCATAGACAATCTCCACCTTGCAGGAATGGTCTGCACTTGGCCTCGTATATCCTGTCCAGCGGGATTCCATCAATGGCCACGCCGTCACATGCGGTGTGATAGTCCATGGGGGCCGTCTGGATCTGGTAGTTGTCTCGACAAGCTTCAAACAAATACTTGTCCAGGATTTTACGCGGGTCCTTCCCCACCTGAATTCCCAGCACTGGAATCCGCTTGCCCATCAGGTGAAGGCCGTTCACCAGTGCCGCCAGCGTCATTCCGCTTCCCACGGGCACGACTACACGTCCTGTATTGTCTGGGATGTTCGCCGCCTGGCTCATGGTCATTCTGATGTTATCCCAGCATTCCATACCGAACGGAATGTAGAATGCGCCGCGTTCCTGCGCCAGCTTCTTTGCCATATGGATTATATAGGTGTTGTAGCCGAGCTTGGCCCTGACTAGTTCAGTGTGGCTATTTCTGCCGATGTTCCTGATTATGCTTGTCTCCTTGCCACGGGGCATCACGCAAATTGCGTTCACGCCCAGCCCTTCGCAGATCGCCGACACCAGTTCGCACTGTGGAGATTCTCTGCTCCCTGCCGTCACGAAGGTATCAAATCCCAGATCCAGCCCCTGCCTTATCAGCGCATATGCGGCACGGGCCTTCCCTCCGCAGGCGCCGAATATCTGGAAAAGATCATCACGCTTCAGCCATACGTCCCCGTGGCGCTCCACGGGGGTTAACTCGTGTATGTCACCTGTCATCCGTCCCCTCCATCAAACTTCCTGAAATTGCGCCTGTCGGGTCTGCCCTTGCAGAAAACAAGCACATTCTGATGAATCTTCAGTATCTTCCTGCTTGCGTCAAACTGCTTTGCCCTCATTGGAGCAGTTCCGGCGGGGGTTTCAAGTATCATTTCATTATAGTAGTTCATTCCCGCCAGCTGAAAAGCATATACAGTGTCTGGGACAAAGCCTTGCAGGAATCCTTTACTGTCCCTGAAATCACCAACAACGAAGACGGCGAAGCAGCCTTCTTTCAGCTTGCCGCAGCTTTTCTTGATTATGTCGCAATACGCCTGAATGAAATCATGATAACTCATGTTGCTTATATCGCCTTCGAGCTTGCTGTAAACCTCAAGGTCACCATATGGCGGGCACGTGAAAACAAGGTCATACTGTCCCTGCACGTCATCCAGTAGGGCGCGTGAATCGCCGCATATGTACTGGGGCCGTGTTACCAGGCGGTCTGCCATTGATTCCACCTGCGCCAGGTTAGCATCTATCTGTTCTTGCCGGATGTCGATGCCGGTGTATGAATGGCCGCGCATTCCTGCCACAATGCCGCGAACACTGCCGCCAGCAAAAGGATCCAGCACACTGCCGCCGTCTGGGCAGTACCAGTCATATACCAGTTCGCACAGATGCGCAGAGAAAACGCTGGTTCCCGTGGCGAAGCGCTTCACTGCCAGCGACCCGCCCGTGTTGTACAGCTCCACGTCACGACCGCAGCCGCTCTGCAATCCAATGTCCTTGTATTCTCTTTCGCGGCCCCGCCAGCGGCCTGTATTGGTGTTCAGCACTGAAAACGGGCACTCGCCATACCTGGACGAAAGCAATGTCTCGCCGCTGGCCAGTTGTTCGGCATCCTGGCGCATCAGCTTTTGGATCTCATCTGCCAGCTGCTGGCCGTGCTGCTGGATTGTCTGGCGCATCTGCCGCGCCGTGCTATTCCTCATTATTGGTAAGTCTCCTGTATAGAGCGTCCAGCGCCCTGTGGACTGTTGCCCTGGAGCAGTCCAGCCGTCTGCAAATGCCGTGGATCGTTGCGCCAGCCGCCCGCATTAGGCAGATTTCACGCTGGATGCCTGGCGGCATAAGACGCTCGACGCATTCGGCATCCGTCACGGACTGGGCCGTTTCCGTGGCCTCCTCCAGCGGCTCCTCCCTGCCATATACGCGCCAGTAGTGATCCCACGCATTGCGCAGGGCATTCCGCAGGACGATGCAGATGAATGTCCGTGGACCGCTTCTTGACGGGTCGTATTGTGGCCAGCGGCGGCACAGCACTTCCAATGCCGCTGATGTCATGTCCTCCAGACGCTCTGCCGTCATCGTAGGCACACGCTTTTCTCTAATTTTGCATTCGCAGTAGGTTCGGGCGTATTCTATCAGATCTGGCGTAAGTGTTGTTGATGTCACCTGATGCAAGGCCTCCCACTGAAGGCGAAGCGTCCACTGAGGAGACTGCGCCCCTATTCCTTATATATAAAGGCCATTGGCGGCGAATACGAAGGGAATGCCTCCATCTGCTGGCAAGTGTGGATAACTGGAGGCGCTGGAGAGTACCAGAATTAGAATGGTGTACTGCCCAGTGAAAAAGTTGCATTCTGGGACATCCGGAAGGCCAGGTAACAAAGGTAACAAAAAAATCCAACTTCTTTATATATTTCCCAAAAACAGTATAAGACGGTGTTTTTTCTCTCGCCACGCTAAGAGTTTATTTTGTTTGTTACCTTTGTTACCTTTGTTGTGTTTAAGGTCAAAATAGTAGATTTAGCAAGTAACAATTCAGGTAACAAAAGGTAACAATCAATGGGAATGGCCCCGTTTTTTGTTACCTTTTGCGGTGTTTTCCAGATGTTTCCGTAAAAGGTAACAATTCCTGTTGTCGTGGTAACAATCAGAAACGGGGAAATGTTACCTTCATTGTTACCTTGATTATGCGTTAAATGAAACAAAAAAGAAAGCCCCAGAGCATAAGCCCCAGGGCCTTTCTCGCGGCTGATACGTTATTCAATGATGGGCACATACCCGATGCCATCCATGTACATTGTTGGCTTCGTCTTTGGCGTGTTTGCTTCGGGCATCTCCGCTGGCGTCTCATCAGCCTGCTTCTGGGCTGTCTCCAGATAGAAGCCCCGAACAACTTTCCCCTTGATCTTTCTTGTCTTTGTTTCCTCGGTGTACTTCACGCCAGCGATTCTGCAATAATCCTGAAGGTATCGCTTAAGCGCATGGACGGACCAATTTGCACACATGCTATGCTGCCCACCTGACTTCCAATTTGTCCAGGCCTTTTCCAAATCGCTGTTCTCCACGAAAATGCCGTTTCCGTGGCTTTCGGTGAAATCGTCGTAGAATTCCACCATGTCGGCGGGAATGTTCACGGCAATTTGTTTTTCAATGGTGTTTTCTCCTCTATACTCCAGCAGGCCTTCGCATATGTATTGCTTCACGCATCTTGTCATGAAGCCATCGAATCTGGCCCATTCTTCATCGTCCCAATCATCATAAAGACTATGCCCGAATTCAGTGTATGGGCTAATCTCCTTACCGTCATGCTTTCCATAATGGTTGCTGATTTCGTACAGCTTCAGTCGGCGCTGGAAGGAATTGCCCACACCCCTTGGATAATAGTTTGTTGCAAGGCAGAATTTCGGCGCGGCTTCCATGCATATCATCTGGATGTCCTGCCCCTTATGCTCTATTTCTATACCGCTAGTTGTCATTGTGAAAAACTGCGTGTAGTCGAACCTGGCGGGAGCGTCATCGAAATGTATGTAGTCAGGCAATGTCCCCTTTATGCCTGAAAACATGAAGCGAGGCGTGTCGTTCATGACCTTCTTGCCGATCTCGAATCGGCGCCGCCAATATCCAGGCGCCTTCAATATGATGCTTTTGCCTGTGCCGCCGTCGTTTTCGGTCATGGTCTCCTCGGTGATCACGCACAGATAATTCACGGCTTCTTTGTGCTGTGATACAAGATAGCCCAGCAAAGACATTATAGCCTTTTTTCTATCCTGCCAAACTGGGCTGTTTTCCTCACTGCCGCAGGCCCTTTCAACAAAGGTTTCAAATTCGCCTTTGCCGTCTGCTTCACGCCATTCCCTGGCCAGTGCCTGCTGCTTTGGGCCTTCGCCATCAAGTAGCACATCATATTCCATGTAATCATCATGAAGCATTGCTCCGTCGCGGGTTATCTCCAGCATTCCGTTTGCAAAAGGCACTAGCACGGCCTCCCGCGTGTCCCTCGGTGGTCTGAAATCATGCTTCGCCAGTGCATACTGCGCCAGGTCCTTGCTGGCAAGCGTCTTGCACCTGGCGGCATGGAAGCGATCTGCCAGTTCGGGGTCGCGATCATAGATGCATTTATATAGGTGGTTCAGCGCGTCAATTGGTTCTACAAGGCGCGAGACGCCCATTTCATCAGTTATCATTATGCTGTATGCCTTAGGCATGTATTCTACAAGCGAAACCCCAGCCGCCTTCAGAAACGGTCTCCACTTCAGACAGTCATACTCCACATTGAATTTTCCGGTATCCTTGCCGTCCTTGTCCTTTATGGGAATTCTGCACATTGGCAATGGGATTGCTGGGGCAAAGCTGCTAACGATCTTATGGAGACGGCCTTCAAGGTCTTCAAGCGAAATATGCTCCATTGAATCCGCAATGTACAGACACAGCTGACGCCGTTCAAGTATGTCACTGTCTGGAATGTGCCATACATCGCGCCTGCTTATTTTCCCCTCAATGACCATCGCGCCGATGTCGGCGAGGGTTCCATCCTCATTCCTGATGAAACGGCGAATGCCATTGGGGATCCTGACATGACGCGCCCCGCCGTCTAGATTCGCCGTGTCAAGATGCAGTGATGTAAACAGGCGCCGAAGGGCTGGCTTGCGGTCCCTCAATTCCGAGACCGTGGCCTTCACAGCCACAAGTACGTGAATTGACTTCCCGCCGCTGTATATGATTGCGCCGATGGGAAGCTCCCCCAGTTCCTTAATGTGGTTCCAATACTGCGCCTGCTGGCCGAATACCTCATCATACCACTCCCAGGTTTTGGGCGTAGCTTTTGTCTCCGTCAGCGGCTCGTCCATTTCAAGCAGCAGCCAGTCAATTGATCTCACATTGTTATCTTTCTTGGATGTATAGCCGTGGTCGCCCTTCTTGTCCCCCAGCGGGTTAAATGTCATGTGCGTATCCAGATAGTTCAAAGCGCTCTCCGCAATATCATCGCGGCACCAGGTTCCCAGCATATCCAATTCGCCATTCAATGCCCCCACATGGTACACTGCGTCAGGATCCGTCCAGATCAGCCCCAGCGCTTTTCTGAAATCGCCGTCAAGCTGGTTGTCGGTCGTGTGCTGCATTATGGCGGCGTAGCTTTCAGGCGCCCCACTGTCCATCATGCTTGCCACATATTTTTTCCATTGGGCCAGTTCGGCTTGCTGAATGCGCTTAAGCTGGGCCGGACTGTCTTCACGGCAATTCCCGCGCCATTCGTCATCGCCATTTTCGGCTTGCTGGATAACATGTTTCGCGGTGTTTTCGCAGTCGGCATGGTCCACCTCGCCGCCGTTCCTCTCCACGTTGTTCTTGCAGACTTTCTCCAGCACGTCTAGCAGGCTGTCATAATCGGTGTACCCAGCATAATACGCATTGGTCGCCACACTCATTCTGGCCCTATGCCGCCCGTCACCTTGCGAAAGTTCCATATAACGGTTAACTGCCTGCTCAAATGCTCCACTACCTTTAAAATCTATTTTTTCCATTGTTTTTCCTCTGGACGCTTCTATATTATTAGAAGGAATGCAAAGGCGGCGTCATTTCTGCCGATGCTTCCCGGTGCCCTGCGCTGCCAATTCCCTGACAGGTCAGCGCGGGGCATTCTCATTTTCTTTCAAATCCCAGGTCCTGACCTCTCCACACGCCAGCGCCGCGACCTCGTCGGCCCTGTACCTGTAGCAATTGACATTGTACTTAATTGGCGTGATAAGCCCCGAGCGTTCCCACCTGCGTAAAGTGTTGCGGTGGATGCCCAATAGGGCGCAGGCCTGGTTACCTGTCAGCAGCCTAGGGATTTCGACAGTGATTATGTCGGTCATTTCAACATTCCTCCTTGCTATTGCCATAGCGTAAAACTTGTAGTCATTGGTATTCTTCAAAAGCTAAAAAACAAGCTATATTTCAAGCAGTTTCCCTAAATATAGGCTCCTGGTTTTTTGTCTTTTTCGCCAGGAGCCTTTTTCTTGTCCTAAAGCAGCCCCGAGGCGGTCATCGCATCCACTGTCCCTCGATAATCGTAAAACCAGGCATTCTGGGAGATCTTCATGACAGGTTCGATTTCCCTGCCGCGAAGCCATGCGTTGAATGGGGTCTCGTCAAGATGCGCCATTTCTGCCAGGTACTTACCGCTGGCAATGGTCATGGTCACGTTTCCAATGACCGCATCGAACTTGCCAACATACTGCTGTTTCGCCGTAAAATTCTTCTTAGTGAAAGTCTTTTTCATTTTCAGTGCCTCTCGTTTAGTTGATGCCCTTTTGTGCGAATTCTCTGATAGTCTCCGCATCATACCGATAAAGCCGCCTTGAAAAGCGCACTGGTCGAATCTTCCCTTGCGCCTCCCAGCGGCCTATCGTGTATGGATGCACTCCCAGCATGTCGGCAACTTCCTTCCTGCAAAGCCAGGTCTTCAGTGTGGCCTCATGCTTTTCTTTGATGTTGATGTTGGTGTCTTCCATATCTCACCTCCAGTTTGAAAGTGTTTCTACATTTATGATATAGCGTTAAAAAATTCGGGGGGTTCAGAAAATTGACTCCCTTTTTCAGTAGGAAATGTGGCATTCGCCGTCGTCCCAGTCTGCCGAAACCGACTTGATTATCCTTGATTTAGAATTCATAAGAATGATCCGTTTTCCCTGACGATTCATAAAATCATCATTGGGGAGGGGAATGTCCCCTATGTCCTCGACCACCTTATGCCCCCGCTTGTCCGTGGTGATTCTCTGAATGTCGATTTTGGCATCATCCCAGAGAATGACCTCCAGTTTGTCTGCCTGGACTGTAATCTTTTTGATTGTGGCATTCAGGACCTCTTTATATTCAAGATGGTCAAGCGTGCCAGCCTCAAGCGCCGTGTATTTCGCCACGCAGGCGCAGGCAACAGCCTTCCAGTCCTGATCCTGCTCGGCCTTGGCAACGTTCAAGGCCTCCTCGATTTCAGCGCGTCTGACCTTCAGCGCATCAAACTGGGCCTTGAATTCGCCGCCCAGCTCGCCCTCCGTGGCGAGATCGAACATGCGCTGGCGCTTCTGGTTAATCTGGTCAAGCTGCGCCGTAAGGTCTGCAATGCGGGCCTCGGCTGACTGGCCAGCCTGGGCCTTTGCCGTGACCTCCCAAAGGCGAAGCTTCATAAGTGCCTCAATGGCCTTGATGAAACTGGCGTCCATCTGAAGACGTGCGCCAGTGTGGTCTCTGCCGTTCCTGCATTCATAGATGGATTTTCCGTGGTCCATGCGGTGAATCATGCGCCTTCCGCAGGGGCAGTAGATAAGCCCCGTGTATGGATGGAAGCGAAGCTCCGTCTCGGCTCTGTTCTTGTGGCCGTTCAGGTTGTAGCCCGTCCTGGAGTTCGTCTCAGGATGTGCGTCTCTGCTGTATGCCGTGCGCTCCTTGCACAGCTCCTGCGCCTTTTTCCAGTCAAGATAGCTGATGGGAGCGTCACCTTCAAGATTTGCGATCTTCCCCAATACCTTTTGCGTGTCGTAGCTGTAACCACAATACACGGGATTTTGGATCATATGAATTACATTTGTTATGTACCATTGCTTCGCCGTGCGTTTCCCACAGACATTGACAAGGTTCTTTTTGTTCATGTTCAGCCAGTTCATAAGTCCGTTCCAACTTGCCCCGGCCAGAAACATCTTGAAGATCTCTTTCACGACTTCCACGCCAATTGGATCGAATGAAATCTTCTTGGCCGTCTTGTCCCACAGCACGGCGTATGCCCTTGAATAGATTTTGCGCTCATCCTTCAGCCTGTTCTTAACCGCAATGGAAGCCGCCTTTTTTTCCTCAAGTGACATATCATCCATCTGGTTTTTCATTTCCATAAACAGCTGCATCATTGGTGAATCCTTGCGTAGGTCCATTACGAGATTCTCCTGCAAGCAGGCGAGGCGTGTTCCATGTTCCTTGAAAAACTGATTAAAGAATTTGTTTAGCTGGGAGTCCATGACCACCCGCCCGAGCCTATTGCGGTTATAGACGATAAGGCAGTCGGGATGGCGCTGCTCTATGAAATTGAAGGCATCGCCGAGCCCCTTCTTGAATTCCTTGCGCCCAGGCGTCCGCTGGTCCCTTTGCCATTTCTGAAAGGCCTTGTCTAGCTTGCACTGGGCGCGGCCTTCCTCGCAGTCTGGATAAAGTTCACTGGAGCAGTTGCTGTCCTGGAAGACTGCCAGCACCTTCATCCCCTGGGCCTGCGCATAGTCCTTGCATGACTGGACCTGCTCCGCAATACTAAGGCTGTTTTCTTCCTTCCCGAAGCTCTGCCTGGCGTAGATTATCGCGTTCTTCATTGTCCTTTTCTCCTTGATTCCCTTGAAAATTTCCCTAGATTGTCAACAATTACGCCAATAATATAACACTAATCGTGACTAGTGCAAATAAAATGGCGTAATTATTTTGATTATTTTTGATTTTTTTTTCTTCAGTGGGCGATTCCCTGGCCCCGCGCTAGTCTTTAGGCGGGGGAATGACCACGGGGGCCGCGCTGAATCGCTGGATCATCGCCAGCAATGCAGTTTTGTTCTCGCAGTGCCTGAATTCGTACAGCCAGCCGTCAAGCGCCTCGCCGTCCTTGTTCAGTATCATCGTAATCAGCCAGCTTGCATCCTGCTTGCTGATCTTTTCCACCTGTCCAGCCTCCAGCCCAAATTTAACCAAAAGCGCCGCTTGCTTGTCCGTGATCGTCCCATCCTCGGTGTAATCATGCCCCAGCATGGGCAAATACCTTGCGCACAGCTTGTCGCAGATCGCTGCATATTCCCCTGTCAGGCAATACCACAGCGCCTTGTTGTGCGTGATTTCCTCCAGCATGTCCGTGCAATTTCCCATCTGGATATATCGCAGAATGCGCTCCTTGTCATCAGCTGATATCGGGGCCTTCAGGAATCCACGTTCAAACAGGTCATACATTTGGACTGCATATATGCTTTTGCTTTCCCTGATTTTGGGAAGGTCGCTTTTTGCCGCCTGATAAAGCTGCTTCGCTTCAGCCGCATCCTCCTTCAGCCTGTCCAGATCCCAGCGCATTGCGTCAAGTTCCATTTCGGCGGCGGCCCTGTCGAAGCGCCCCTCGTCAAAGTAGTCGCCCGTGCCCGTCTTCCCGCATTCCTTCAGCGCTGTCTTTGCCGTGGCAACATTCCCCCTGGCATCAGCAAGGCGCTGCTGACATTTCAACAGCTTCAGGTATTCTTCCACGGCGGGCATCGCTTCCTGCAGGCTGAATGCCCTGCTGCATTGTTCACATTGCAGGCTCTGTCCGGCGAATGCCTGGATGTCGGCATCTGTCAGATCGTATGACTGCTTGCAGTATGGGCACTTGATTTTCATTGCGGCGTCTTCAGTAAAAAGGCCATTGACGCTGCATCAATGGCCCCGGCCTTGTCTAAGGCGTTTCAACTCACAGCACCCATATATCATCTACAAGAGTAGAAATTAAAAGGATGCTGACAGCCGCTTAATATATTCGGTTTTCTGTCTTGTCAAATTTCTGTGGAATTATCCCAGTGACTGCCGCCGCAAAGCCTAAGTGCCAAATATCCAGCGTATGCCGTGGCCGCAGTGCATCCGGCTTCCCTCAGCGCGTCCCTATACCACTTGTCGGCGTCCTTGCGTGATACTGCGTGTGTTGCATACAAGTAGTCGTGGCATATTGCGGCCTCAAGATATCTGGCTTCCCTTGCTGGCGAGAACAGCGGCCAAAGCCATCTGGGACATGAGCACCCGTCAGATTCAAAGCCCTCGGGCACTTCAAGCGCCAGCCCCTTCACAGTAAACCGGAGCGGGGCTTCAAGAACATAGACGCGGCCCCTGCTGGCGTCTTCAAACTCGCGGCGCTTCAGCATTATTCAGGTCTTGTCGCCAGTTGCACTTTAAGCAGCGCATTCTCCAGCGCCAGCCGTCTGCATTCATCGGCCTTCACTATGCCGTAGATGCCTGACATCACAATCACAATCAGCAGTGCGCCGCAGGTAAAATAGAAATTTCTTGCTTCTTTCATGGTAAACCTCTCTTCAGCAATTCCGCGTTGACAATTTCCTGGACATCCTGTTTTGATAGCATTGATGCCCTCATCTCTATAATGTCGAAGCGTAGCTGCACGACGGATTTCTCCAGTTCTGCCAGCTTGGTTGCGTTCCCCTGCCAGACATAAGCTATGATGCCCAGCAGAATTGTCATAAGCACCTTGAAGCCATATTGCGCCATGCTGTTTCCCATCCGCATTCCCCTACTCGTTGTCCCTGATCCATGCAAGAAGCCGCTCCACATTGGCCGCGCTGAAAAGCTCTGGATACTGCTGCATTATGGACTGCGCGGCTGGATACTGAAGATCAATGTCGGCAAATCCCGCCCAGGCGATCTGCAAATCAAGGTCGCTGGCGTAGATCGTTTTTGCCTGATCATACAGACCGCACCCGCGCAAAGCCTCCAGCAGCGTCCCCTTGGTGAATCTTGTCGGCAATGGGACTGGCTCAGGCTCTGGGATGGGCGTGTATGTCCAGTCAAGCACCTGGATGTAGCTTGCGTCCACCTGGATCTCCGTGTCGCGCCATTCGGTGTGCGTCCCTGTCTTGCGACGCTCGTGCGTCTCTGGGTCTTCCTCCCAGTCCTCCACCTCATACGGGCGCGGCTCGATGCGTGTCGCCGTCTGCCGGATGAAGCTGAAT
>JAFZZD010000730.1 GCA_017615955.1 Victivallales bacterium | reverse complement strand
TGTCCAACGCCCGTACCAAGGCACGGAGCATTGCCTGCGCCAACAACCTGAAGCAAGTTGGAATGTTCTTTGCTCTCTACAACAGCGACTACGAGGGCGTGCTGCCCTGGGACTTCAAGTCCTTCAGCGCATGGACACCATTCTACGAGGGGTATGCTAACATCTACGAGGACAGTTTTGTGTGCCCTGGCCGCTGGCCATGGAAATGGCCTAAGAACTTTGGCAAGATCACTGGGTCCAATCCCTCCAGGTGCTCGTATGGCCTGAATGCCTGCCATATCACGTCAGGCGCATTGACAGGTGTGAACCGCGGGATAGTGGCCGCCGTGCCGGGAACGAGCAACAGCTATTGGCGTTGGTATGATCTCAGGCAGTACGATCATTTCTCAATGGTAATTCTTGCGGGGGACAGCTATAGCAGCGCACAGGATTATACTGCTTACGGGGCTGACAGCAAAGGCGGTGCCGTAAGCCAGGTGAGAGAGGCATATTCCGGCACCATTCCAAATCCCCGCTTTTATTTGAATGCGCACCGAAATGGCAATTTCCTGTTCATGGACTACCATGTGGAGGGCTTCAATTCTCCTGGTGTGTTTGAGGAGACCTGGCGCAACGGCTGGAAAGCCCAGGCCCAGAATCCGCCTGGACGCGCAATCGGAATCAATGCAGCGCTTTGTTTGTGGTAATGCTTATTTTGTTTCTATTGGAGAAATATCTGTCATGTTGAAGAAAAGTTTTTTGCTTGTTTTTGCGGTCTTGTCATTTTGTGTTTTTGGCAATGAGAATCTGCTGAAGAATCCCTCGTTTGAAGAGGGAATGGAAGGCTGGGTGAATTCCTTTTCGCGTCTGAGCCTGATCACGGGGCAGATTGACGAGGCGGTTTTCGCCTCCGGCCAGAAATCCCTGAAGATCCTTGGCGAGCCGGACAAGGTGGCGAACATACAGCAGACGGTCAAGTTGCCCGCTGGACTAACCGAGTTGACTTTTGCGGGGCGCATCAAGACCACTGGCATTCCGCGTGGATGGTGCGCCAGCATGCATTTGTCATGCTACGGTGATAAGAACAAGAAGCTGAAGGAATTCATCAAGGGCACCAGCTGGCAGAAGCCCGAGAATGACTGGCTCCTTTGCGGCGGCAATGTAAAGCTGCCTGAAGGCACAATACGCGTGGTTCTTGCGCTGCGTGTGCATAACGCCAACAACTACAAGGGCAAGCCTGACAATTTGGGCACCGTGTGGTTCGATGACCTGGGCATCTATGCGGGCAATGTGCCTGAAGTGCTTCAGCAAAAGTCCGAGGCAGTGCACAAGCCTTCGCCAATCAAGGTGGTGGAGGCAGTCAAGCTGGGCGGCGTCTTCCTGCCAGGCGAACAGGTGGAATTCAAATGCGTGTTTGACAAGCAGGGCAGGGCCGCGAACTATACCGTCTTGGATTTCTACAACAAGAAGGTCCTTGATGGAAAGGTGGATGACAAGGGCAAAATCACGTTCAAGGCACCTGAAAAGAACGGGTACTACATAGTGAAGGTCAATCTGACTGGCGGGCAATATGGCGAACGTACAGGTGCCTTCATCGTGGCAGAGAAGGTGGAGGCTCCCGATCCCTTCTTTGAAATGTGCCATCATTACATCACGGTGGAATTCTTTTCCGTTTCCCGTGCATTGGGCTATGGATCCATTACCGTGCCTGTCCTCCGGTACAAGAGCGAGCCAAAGCCAGGGCAGTATGACTTCACCTATCCAGACAAGTTGCTGGCGGAGGCGGAGAAGTGCGGCATGGTGCCGCGAGGGCATCTGAGCTTGTCGGGAAGAAGCAGCTGGGCATTGCCGGCATGGCTGAACAAGCAGCTGCCTGACATGATGAAAAATGGCTATACCGAAGAATATTTCCAGCAGACACGGGACTATGTCCACGCATGTCTTCAGCATTATGGCAACAAGATGCCTTCCTGGATGGTTTCGGGTGAGATCAACCTCACGCGCAGGCTGTCACCATATTTCGAGGATTGCTTCTTCCGCAACCTGCAGATTGTGCATGACGAGGTGAAGGCATTCAACCCGAACCTTAAGGTGGCGTCCATGGGCGTGGCCGGTGTTGACTATCCCAGTTACGCCTATCTCAAGTATGCTCTGCCAAAGACATTGCAGTATATGGACATAGTTGCGCCTGACTGGTATGTGTCGCCTTATGTATATGGCCCTGGCTTCCGTCCCGTTTCGGAGGAGAAGGGCGGTTTCCGCGAGCAGATACTGGATGTGCGCAAACTGGTGGGGGACAAGGAGCTGGCCATTGCGGAAAAGGGCTACGGCTACGTGAGCACCATTCCCTTTGACCACCAGGCACTGAAGGATAATGCGGCGAATAGCCAGCGTGGAATGATCATAGCCAAGGCGCTGGGCATACAGTACTGGGTGCCCCATTATGGCGTGGCAATGAAGGAAAGCAAGAACTACGACATGGGAATGTGGCTGAAGAACAATCCCCGCCCCATCCTTGCCTCCACCGCCGCCATTGCCAGGCTGCTGTGCAACGCCAGGGACGCCGTGGAATTCCATCCATCGCCCGAGATATGGGGCTACATATTCAAGAAGAACGGCAAGATCATGACGGCTCTCTGGCAGAGCAGCAGCGAGCCTGTGGTTGAGACGAGCCTGGTTCTGCCAAAGGACGCAGTGTGCTATGACATCATGGGCAATCCATGCGAGTTCAATGGCAGTCTTTCCGGCTATCCAATTTTTATTGAGTCGTCCGAAAGCCAGAAAGCCTTCCTGGCCCGTCTCAAGAAGGGCGAATACCAGTTGCCCGCATTTGCGGCGGAATACCAGTTCGCCTCCACGACGGACGTCCGTCTCGTGTTCAGAAATCTCAAGGGCGACAATGTGAAAATACGTATTTCCAATCCAGATGCAGGTGCAAAGGACGTGGAGTTGCCTGTTGGGGACAGCAAGTCTCTGCATACATTCCCATTCCACTTCAAGAAGGCGGTAGGCGTCAACTACAGCTCCAACTTCACCTTTGAATACAATGGCAAGAAAACCACCTTCCCTGTTGCGCTGAAGGGACATGAAATCAGATTCCTGAAGGATGTCAAGCTGGATGGTTCGCTCAAGTCATTCGAGGGCGTCGAGCCAATCTTAATGGACAATTCCAGTTTCCTGCATCCCGTGGATGCCGCCCCCAATGGTCTCTGGACTGGAAAGGACGACCTGAGCGCCAAGATATACCTGGGCTACGATGAGAAATTCTTCTACATTGGTACGGAGATCACGGATGACCAGTGGTTCTTTACCAAGACTGACAGCATGCTATGGAACCAGGACGCAATCGAAATCTCCATTGATCCATTGAACAATGCATTGAGCGACGAATTGAAGACACGCGGCTATGACGCAGATGACCTGGACATTTCATTCGGCCAGTCCGCAAAGGGGCCTGCGGCATGGTGCCATCTGCATCCAGACAAGGCGAAACGCGGCGACCGCAGCGACCTGACGCCTGTCATTAATAAAAAGAGCGAGCATGTCATGGTTGTGGAATTCCGCATTTCCTGGGAGGAATTGGGCCTCAAGCCTGAAAAGGGCACGGTCTTTGGCTTCAATCTTGCCATATTCGACCGTGAATCCGCCACTGGAAGCACTGCCTTCAACATGGCTTTGACCAACGGCACGACTGGCGGCAAGGATCCTTCCTGCTATCGCAAGTTTGTGCTCTCCGGCGCACCTGAAAAGAAGTGATTGTGAATACTAATTTTGACTTGTGAGGCAATTTCAAAACTCCTGCGCCACTCCGCAAACTATCGTAGCCGCTGGCTTTAGCCAGCGGAAAAGGCAGGTTTTGCCAGGAATTTTGCAATTACCTCTTGTTTTGGTTTTGCATAAAAGGAGTTGAAAAATGAAGGTTGGTTTTGCGATAAGTGACGTTACACCGGAACTGGGGATATATTTGACTGGCTATGGGCGGCCAGAGCGCCTTGCGACATCCGTGCATTCCCCGCTGAATGCGGTTGCCATGTATTTGAGCGACGGTGCCAAGGAAGTTGCGGTGATTGGCATGGACTGGTGCTTTGTGGACTGGGAATTGACACAGTACATTCGCGCTGCAATTACCGAGGCCACAGGGATTCCTGGGCAGAATGTCAATCTTTGCTGTTCTCATACCCATTCTGCGCCGCATACGACATATATGCGCACACTTGGTCGCGTTGCTGTGGACCCAGAAAACAAGGGTGTTGAATACACGAAGAACGCGGCTCCCTTGATTGCCGATGCGGTGAAACGTGCAAAATTGGCAGCACGTGAATGCAGCATGGGCTTTTCCGCTGGAAAGACAAAGACTGGCATTTCACGCCGCGGCATGAACGAAGAAGGTAAAGTTACAGGCTTCATTGGCGACCCCGATTTGATGTACGATGACAATATGACCACCGCTCTCTTCATCGACAGCGAAACAAAGGAGATACTTGGCATCATGGTTCACTGCAGTGGGCATAACACTGCAATGGGTGGTTCGTTTGCCATTTCCAGCGACTGGTGTGGCGTGATGAAAAAGCGCATCGCCGATCGATACAAGGTGCCTGTCATCTTTATTAATGGCGCTTTGGGCGATGTGGGTCCAAGGACAAGCCGCTGGCTGGAATATCCTGCCTTCAAGGGCTTTTCGGCGGGAGGCGGCGATGGAGAGGCCTCTGCAGAGGAGGTGGGCTATCGCGCGGCGGCAGATGCACTCAGGCTGCTGGATGATATCCGCGAATTCCGCAAGGATTTGCCTTTGGACTGCCAGAATGTGACCATTCAATTGCCCCAGTCCATTCCAATGACTGAGGATGAGGCAAAGGAAATCTTGCAGAAATACGATGCGCAGACAGACAAGGAAGTGGAACCGCCGGTGGATTACCAGCTGGCGAAGATTGCAATCGAGACCTGGAAGAAGCCCTTGGAGCCAATATTTGAATTTGAGCAGACCCTTGTTTCCTTTGGACCAGTGGCGCTCTGCCCATTCCCGTTTGAGATGTTCTCCATCTTCTCATTGAGATTGCGCAAATTCGGACCGTTTGAATATAACTTGCTTTGCAGCAACACCAATGGGCGCAATGCATATATGCCTGACCGGGGCTCCATTGCCAATGGCGGCTATGAGGTCACATGCCGCAAGACGGT
>JAFZZD010000729.1 GCA_017615955.1 Victivallales bacterium | reverse complement strand
TGCGCCTGAAAAGCTGCTCCCCGATAAAAAAAATCCGCTGGTGTTTTTCCTGCATGGCGCAGGAGAACGGGGCGATGACAACACGGCGCAGCTTGTCCATGTCCTGCCTGAGTTCGCGAAACTGGCAGCAGACGGGCGTTTGGATGCGTTCATTGCCGCACCTCAATGCCCTGAACTTAAACAGTGGGTGGATACGCCCTGGAACCTTGAAAGCCATGCCATGCCAGTTAAAATGTCGCGGCCTCTTTCAATGGCAATGGATCTGCTCTCCGAATTGCTTGAGACTTTGCCCATTGACAAGAGCAAAGTCTGCATAATGGGCATTTCCATGGGCGGCTATGGCACTTGGGACGCCATTCAGCGTTTTCCAGAGCGCTTTGCTTGCGCCGTGCCTATTTGCGGCGGCGGTGATGCCGCATTGGCACCCAAATTGGCGAAAATCCCGATTTGGGCTTTCCATGGCGAATTGGACAATGTGGTGCCAGTGTGCCGCACCAAGGATATGGTAGGTGCAATCCGCAATGCGGGAGGAACACCAAAAATGACTATTTATCCCGATACATACCACGATTCATGGGTGAAAGTCCTGTCGGAACCAGGCTTTCTGGATTGGCTTAAGACACAACTTGGCTCAAACGCATAGGTGATAATATGAAACTGACGCAGATATTGAGGCAAAATACATTTTCGCTTTCGTTTGAGGTGTTTCCTCCAAAGACAAGCACCTCATTTGAGAGCGTCAAGCAGGCTACCGAGCAGATTGCGGCCCTGCATCCGGCGTTTGTGAGCGTCACATACGGCGCTGGCGGCGGCACAAGCCAGTATACCTTGCAGATAGCGCGCAATATCAAGGAGACTTTGGGCGTGCCCAGCCTGGCTCACCTGACATGCGTCTCCTCCACAGTTGAAACTGTACGGCAGCGCATAGCCGACATGAAGGAGGCTGGCATTGAAAACGTAATGGCGTTGCGCGGCGATTTGACGCCTGAACTTGCCGCATCAAGTGACCGTAGCGCCTGGTCATACAAACATGCAGTGGAACTTGTCCGCCAACTCAGGGAAGAGGCCGATTTCTGCATAGGCGGTGCCTGCTATCCCGAAGTGCATCCAGAACGCGCAAATCAAGTCGAGGACATAAAATACCTCAAGGAAAAGGTGGACGCTGGATGCGACTTCCTGACGACGCAAATGGTATTTGACAACAATCTGTTCTACAGCTTCCTCTATAAAATCCGCGAGGCGGGCATAACGGTTCCAGTCATGCCAGGAATCATGCCGATTACAAACGCAAAGCAAGTCGAGCGCGCAATCAAGCTGTCGGGCTCGTTCATGCCGCATCGCTTCAAGAGCCTGGTGGACCGCTTTGGTGACAATCCTGACGCAATGAAGGATGCAGGCATTGTCTATGCCACCGATCAGATTATCGACTTGTATGCCAATGGCATCAAGAATGTTCATGTCTATAGCATGAACAAGCCAGATGTGGCAGCCAAGATTATGGGCAATCTCTCTGCCATTCTGGGGAAAAGCCTGTAAATGCAAGATG
>JAFZZD010000728.1 GCA_017615955.1 Victivallales bacterium | reverse complement strand
CCGATGGCTTTGCATAGTTCCACTCCGGCGGCAATCCCCGCAGGTCCTGCCCCCACCACTATCACATCGTATTGTTTACCAGGCTTCCACATAGTAGTTATCTTTCAATGCATTTCAGCATGCTTTCGCGTCCATATAACATTCGCCAACGATGTTGCAGAAAGAAAATGCCCGCCATGTTCCCAAATGCTTCGCATTTTGCCCATAATGTAGTGTTTTATTTGAAGAATGCTATGTTCCCTCCGTATGAGTAGGTAATGATCATGTGCACGGCCATTGGCCGCGCATTCAGGACGCAGGCTTTCCTTGCGCAGGCAAAAGTCCTTGTCTTAACGGCCATGGAAGGTATATTACCTCCCAAAGAAGACTTAGCCATTGAGGCATTGCCTTTTTTCAGACAAAAGAGGAATCCCCTATGCTGGAATTGCAGCTTGACAAAAGTTATATCGAACAGGACTACAAGGCGCCAGGAATCCCTGAAAGCGGGATTGCAGCAGATGATCTGGAGGCCTCTCTGCGGGAATTCCTTGCGGGGCAGAATGTCGGGTCCGCACTATGCCAACATACCACGGCATTCTGCTGGCTGCTGGAGAACTGCCGCATAGGAGTTTCACCAAAGGACCTTTTCGTGTCGCTGGGATTCTGGGACAGGAAAATCATCAGGGACATATTCCGTGAAGACAGGATAAGGCAAGTGTATGAGGAACATTGTCCCGAAGCCTTCAAATTCATATCGGACTTCAAGAAAGCCGGATATGGCTCCTTTTTCTGGGACTATTATCACAGCGTGCCTGACTGGGATGCCATCCTTAAGCTGGGGATCCCTGGTCTGCTGGCACAGGTTGAGAAGGCGGAAAATGAGTTCAAGGCAAAACGCAATGGCGTGATCAGCAATGACGAGCAGGAGTTTTTCACCTCCGTCAAAAAAGAGTACGGCAGCATTCTGAACCTGCTTGAGCGCATAGTCCTTTGGGCGGAGAAGGCAGCTTGCCAGCCCCAAACACGGGAGGCGCTTCGCAATCTGCGTCATGGCGCCCCTGGTTCATTCTACGAGGCCATGCTGCTTATCTGGCTCTTTTATCAGCTTTCGGAATATGGCGATTGTGTCCAGACACGCTCATTCGGCAATCTTGACGTGCTCCTTATTGACTATTACCGCAAAGACCTTGCCGAGGGACGCTTCACCGATGAGGAGATTCGCGCCATTGTGCGGAATTTCTACTGCAAGGTGACGGCAATGAAGTATTACTTTGGGCATCCCTTTTACCTGGGCGGCACCATGCCTGACGGCAGCAGTGCCTTCAATGAACTGTCCACTCTGTTTTTGGAAGAGTTTGGCAGACTGAAGATATTCGACCCAAAGATTCAGATAAAGGTGAATCTCAATACGCCACGTAAGTACATTGAGCAGGCATTGGATCTGATAAGGAAAGGAAACAACAGCATTGTCTTTGTCGGTGAACCATGCATGGAAAAGGCAATGCTGCGCCTTGGCTATTCCCAAGAAGAGGCGCGCACTGCCGTCATCAAGGGCTGCTACGAATACTGCGTCAAAGGCGCAGTGGAGACGGTGGGCTGCACCCTGAATACGCCAGCTGCACTGATGGCACTCGTCAGGAAAAACGCCGATGCCGCCACATTCGAGGAGCTATTTGAGAAATGCTGTGCCGGCCTTGAGGAACTGATAGATGGCGTCATCAGAAGCGTCAACAGCTATGAGCCCTATCTCTCCTTTGTGAATCCTGCTCCACTTTTCTCGGGCGCATCGCAGACCGCCTTGGAGAGGGGCGTTGACGGGTATGGCCGCGGTGCCAGATACAACAACTCGAATATCTGGTTCTCCGGACCAGTCACGGCTGGAAACTCGCTGACAATGATAAAAAAATATGTTTACGACCTTAAGGAAATATCCCTGAGGGAATTGCTGGAGCTGCTGGACAGGAACTGGCAGGGAGGAGAAAGACTTTTGCAGAAGATACGCCGTGACATTGATCAATTCGGAAACAATCGCCCATCTGACGCTGTCACCGTGAATCTTCTGGAAAGGCTGGCCAAGCACATCAACCGCCGTCCAAACGGACGTGGCGGCTTTTACACTGCTGCGCTGCACTGTGCCAATTTCTTCCTCATTTTCGGCAAAAAAAACGGCGCAACCCCTGACGGGCGCATGGCTGGCGAGGAATTCACCAAGAACGCCTCTGTGAGGGCTGGCTCCAACTTTAACGGTGTCACAGCTGTCATCAATTCCGTGCTTAAGCTGG
>JAFZZD010000727.1 GCA_017615955.1 Victivallales bacterium | reverse complement strand
TTAGAGCCTCCAACATTTATATTACGCCCCTATTATGAAAGAGAAAGATATACAACGAAAAATCATCGAACTGCTTGCCACGGAGCCAGTGGCGGGCATTCGCAAAAAGCAGTTGTTCACGGAGCTTGCCTACATTGACGAAGACCAGCTCCGCACGCAATTCAAGCAACTCTTGGAGAATGGCGAAATCATGCGCAAGCATGGCGGTTTGTTCTGCCTGCCAGAAAGCAAGGGACTGCTGACGGGCAGCTTCTCGCGAAACCCGGCTGGCTTCGGCTTCGTAACACTGGACAGGGACGGCAGCACCCTCTTCATTCCACCAGACAGCACTAAGGGCGCCATCAGCGGGGACAGGGTGCAGTGCCGCCTTGCCACAGAAAAGTCAGCCAAGGGACCTTCTGGCGAAATTACACGCATTCTTGAGCGTGGCAAGGACACATTCGTGGGCTGCATTGACACGGAGCACGGCGACTATGTGATACACCCAATGCGCAGGGACCTGCCATCCTCAATACTGCTTGAACTGGATGATGCCAGCGAAGCTTTGCTCGCCCGCTGCAAAATGGGTGACTGGGTGACTGCAAAACTGCTGACCAGCGGCAATGCCTACGCCGCATTCAGGGCGCAGCTGCTTTCTCCCCTGGGCAGGGGCAACACCATAGCCGGCATGCTCAAGGCAATCTCAAAGGAATACGGCCTTGCGGAAAAATACAGCCAGGCCACCGAGGACAATGCACTCAAAATCCAGCCACTGGAATTGCAGCGGGAAGACTGCACCAAGTTGCTGACTTTCACCATCGACCCAGCGGATGCAAAAGACTTCGACGACGCCATTTCGTTCCAGCTGGAGAAGGACGGTACCGCCACCATTGGCGTGCACATTGCGGATGTGGCCTGCTACGTCCGTCCCAATACGCCTTTGGACAGGGCGGCCAGAAAACGTGGCTTCACCTCCTATCTGCCTGGCAAGACAGTGGGCATGCTGCCCTTCGCCCTTTCCAACGAACTGTGCAGCCTGAAGCAGGACTGCGACCGCCTGGCGCACAGCGTGTTCATGCACATTTCGCCACGGGGGAAGGTAATTGATTCCAGACGTGCGCACACAATCATTCGCAGCAAGAAACGCCTTACATTCGACCAGGTTGAAAAGGTGCTGGACGGCGAGAACGACGCCACGATTGCCAATGAGTTGAGAAACACGCTGGAGCAGGTGTGGGCATTTGCCAGCAAGATGCGTGAATACAGGGCGAACACCGAGGTGTTCCTGCCGTTTTCGCCAAAAGAGGTGCGTGTTCTTTGCGGCGGCAATCCCCCCCACATCACTGGCATCAGCACATCCCAAAAGGAGAGCAAGTCCTCGAATCTGGTGGAGGAATTGATGTTGGCCGCCAACGTATGCGTGGCATTGGAGATGAAGCAGAAGAACCTGCCCGCCCTCTACAGGAACCACAGCCAGCCCAATGAAGAGGATCTGAAGGAAATCACGCCCACTATCATGGACATAATGGACATCAAGCCGCCAAAGTTCTACAACCGGGTGAACTTCGCCACATTCCTGGCGCAGCTGGCCGAAGAACCCAACGCGGACGCCATCATTATGGGCCTGCTCCGCTGCATGCCCAGGGCCATGTACGGCGCACAGCCTGAAGGGCATTATGCCCTGGGAAAGGAGACATACTGCCACTTCACCAGCCCCATACGGAGATATCCGGACCTGCTGGTGCATCAGCAGCTCATCGCGCTTGACACTGGAGAAAAGCACCGCACACAGGAGGATATGGTGGAAATGGCACAGATATGCAATGCCAACGAGGTAAATTGCGACCAGGCTTACTTCGCCGCCAGCGACAGGCTCAAAATCAAGTACATAATGGACAACTTCCGCGACAACAGGCAAGCCTATCTGGAATGCACCATCCTGAAATTCGCCGCCACCGGCATTTCATTGTACATCTCCCAGTACGCATTGATGGCATTCATGACATACGACCAGCTTCCAGGATGCCGCGGCAAGGAGAACGTCAAGAACGGAACGCTTCGCTTCGACCACGGCAAACGCAGCTACACCATCGGAAACACCCTTTTCGCACAGCCATTGCGTGTGGACGACATTGCAGGCGAAATGCTGCTGCGCCCCATGCGTACTTTCATCTAACACATACAAAAAAGTCATTTTAGGAGAGAAAAGTGCTATCACTTGTCATTTCATTAGTCGTTGGATTCGGCATATCCTTCAGCCTGCACCGCTTTGCGGACTGGGGTATTGTGTCGTCCGTAATCATGGGCATTCTGGGCTTCTTTGGTGTAAATGCGCTCATCAGCCTGCTTCTCAAGAAGAAGCTGGAGGCGGCGTTCATGGTGGTGCAGAACCACATACTTGAAAAACAGCAGTACCTTACCAGGAAGGTGAACCTCATGGCGGGCCGTGCCACGCCAAAATTCCAGACGGAAATCGAGGCCGAGCAGGCACAGGCCGTGCGTGAGGCGATTTCCCTGCTGGACGGGCTGAAGAAGTTCGAGAAATGGAATATACTCATAAAGCGGCAGACAGACACAATCCGCGCCCAGTTCCACTATCAGCTGAAGGAATATGACCTGGCGGACAAGTATTTCGAGCATGCCATGCTCTTTGACCCGCTGGTGCTGGCGATGAAGATGGCACGCTGCTACAAGAAGGACAAGATGGATGAAGTGAAAAAGCTGTTCAACAAGGGAGCCAGGCGTTTCAAGGACGAGAAAGGCGTGCTTATCTACGCCCTGTATTCCTGGATCCTGGTGCAGAAGAAAGATATCGACGGCGCAATACAAGTGCTGACGCAGGCAAAGACACGCGCTGAAAGCGATGTGCTCAAGCAGAATCTGGATAACCTCCGCAACGGGCATGTGAACCGCTTCTCCAATGCAGCGTTGAACGACCAGTGGTATGCCTTGGCGCTGGAAGCCCCACGCATACAGCGCATGAGGGGGCAGCCAGGCTATGGCGGCCCTGGCATGGGCGGACGCTACCGCTAAAATCGCCATAATGCCACAGGCGAGTTCCCGCCAGGGCAACTTGAGTGGGCGCCGCCTCGGCGCCCACCACAATCGCCATAATGCCACAGGCGAGTTCCCGATAAGGCAACCTGAGTGGGCGCCGCCTCGGTGCCCACAAACAACAAGGAAAAACAAGATGACACTTTGGAACGGAAGATTTGCAGAGAAGACGGATGCCCTCGTGGCGAAATATTCGGAATCCATCTCATACGACAGGCGCCTCTATCCCTTTGACATTGCAGGCAGCAAGGCACACGCCAGGATGCTGGCAAAGCAGGGCATCATTCCCCAGGAGGATGCGGACGCCATAGTCAATGGCCTGGACCAGGTGCTGGCGGAAATCGAGGCGGGCAAGTTCGATTTCAAGGAAGAGCTGGAGGACATACACATGAACGTGGAATCCCGCCTTACCGAGCTGATCGGCAAGCCAGGAGCGCGGCTCCACACTGGACGCAGCCGCAATGACCAGATTGCCACGGACGAGCGCCTTTTCATGCGCCATGAATGCACACAGCTTGTAGAGCAGCTTTCTGCAATGCAGAAGGCGCTGCTGGCATTGGCCGTCAAGCACAAGGACGTGATCATGCCTGGCTTCACCCATCTCCAGCACGCGCAGCCAGTGCTTTTCGCCCATCATCTGCTGGCATATGTGGAAATGTTCGGCAGGGACAAGGAACGCCTCAAGGACTGCCAGAACCGCCTCAACCGTCTGCCATTGGGTTCTGGCGCAATCGCGGGCAGCACACTTCCACTGGACAGGCAGTTCGTGGCGGAACAGCTGGGCTTCAAAGAGGTGACACGCAACAGCATGGATTCCGTGGCGGACAGAGACCACATCATCGAGATGCTGGCGGACCTCTCCATAATCGCAATGCATCTTTCTCGTCTTTCCGAGGACATAATCATCTGGTTCAGCCAGGAATTCGCCTTCATCACGCTGGGTGACGCGTTCACCACGGGCTCCAGTCTCATGCCCCAGAAGAAGAACCCCGATGTGGCGGAACTTACCAGGGGCAAGACGGGGCGCGTATATGGACACCTGATGGCACTTCTCACCACGATGAAAGGCCTGCCCCTCACATACAACAGGGACTTGCAGGAAGACAAGGAAGGTCTCTTCGACGCACTGGACACTGTCTCCCTGGCGCTTGCCACGATGAGCGCAATGCTGGGCACACTGGAGCCACGGCCAGAGCGCATGCGCCAGGCCGCCTCTGACCCAGCGCTCATGGCGACGGATTTGGCGGAATGGCTGGTACGCCAGGGCGTTCCTTTCCGCGAGGCCCATCATCAGGTGGGCAGCCTGGTAGGTTATTGTGCAAGAAGCAACAAGGCTCTTGACAAGGTCAGCCTGGACGAAATGCGCCAGTGCATTCCCAACGCCACGGAGGAATGCCTCCTCATATTCAATCCAGACCACAGCATTTCCGCCCGCAAGGCGATGGGCGGCACTGCGCTGGAGAATGTAGAAAGCCAGATCGCGTATTGGCAGAATGAACTGGCTTGAGCCACTAGTCTTCCCAAATGGGAGTGCCCTGCCCTCCCGCATAATACCAGGCCCCATGGAAGGCGTGACGGAAGGCTCCTTTGTGGAGTTGTTCACCGCCTTGCAACTGGTGGATGCCTGGTTCACGCCATTCATACGCATTTCCAGCGGTGTGCCGCGCCTGTCTCGTTTCAAGGCACGTCTTTCGCCATTTCTGTCCAGTGGACTTCCCGTAATCGCGCAGTTGCTTGGCACTGAAAGCGAACTTCTTGCGCAATCAGCCGCAAGGCTTCATTCCCTGGGTGTGCTTTGCGTTGATTTGAACTGCGCCTGCCCAAGTCCACAAGTGCTCAGCAGCGGAGGCGGCGGCAAAAGGCTGTTGCAGCCCCAGTGGATCAAGGACACTCTGCTAGCAATGAAGGCCGCCTCCAATGGCAGGCCTATTTCAATAAAGTTGCGTTGCGCCTACAAGGACATCGCCGAAATGGAGGAAATTGCCGCTGCTGTGCGGGAGGCCTCTCCTGCCCTGGTGACCTGCCATTTCAGAACCGTGCAGGAAATGTATGAACCTGTCCCCCACGGCTATGAGCGTCTGGCGAAGATGCATTCCCTTCTGGACGACATTCCCTTCTTTGGTTCGGGAGACCTCTTCACTGTCCAGGACGCAATCAGGATGTATGACATTGCGCAGGTGGACGGCGTCGCACCTGCACGGGGGCTGATGAAAAACCCCATGCTGCTGCGGGAAATCAGGATGATGTGCCAGGGCCTGCCCACGGAGCTGCTGCAGATGTCCAGCCAGGAGAAACTGGTGTTCCTGAGGAAGATAGGCCAGATGTCAGGCCAAAGCAAAAGGCATCAGGTATTCCTGCTGAAGATTGCCAGAACTATGTTCGGCGAGGAAAGCCCAGAATTCAGACAACTGCTCGCGGAAATCCGCTGCTCCGCGCGGCCATTGGCCGCGCGTCAGGACGCGTGAATGCCATTCGGCCTCTGCTTTGTACACCTAGGCGCACATGGAAGTCCAACGTCCTGACGCGCGGCCAACTGGCCGCGCGGAACAGCGTGAGGCGCAAATAAACGCTTGCGGACTTGGCAAATTCAGCTATGTTATGGTTTCTATTTCAGGGATAAACACATGCCAGAAAACGACAACATAGAACAAAGCCGCGAAGAGCTTGAGGCATTCTACAGAATTGAGGCGGAAAGGCTGGGGCTTCCCAACAATTTCATTGAACCCGAACTGGAGAAGATTGGCTTTCTT
>JAFZZD010000726.1 GCA_017615955.1 Victivallales bacterium | reverse complement strand
TGCTCTTCCGATCTACCCGTAAAGTGCAGGTTTGTGCGGATGACGAATTGAGCCGCGCATTCCCGAAACTCCAGTCCGCCATCGTGGACATCCACACGGCTGACCGCACTTTCACAGAGCGCGTTGATTTCCCAAAGGGTGAACCAGAAAATCCGCTGACAGACCAGGAATTCCGTTCCCGCTACGATGCTCTCATGGAATACGGCGGCATTGCACCCTCCACTGCCGCCACTGTCTTCCAATTGGCGGAACAGCCAAACACATTGGTGGACGAACTGCTGGCTGGTCTGTGATTGCTGCAATAACCTCACACACTTCTGGAAAAGGAAAAAATGGCTAACGTGAAACTGGTATTGGGCACCATGACCTTCGGCGAATCCGTGTTCGCCCCACAAGTGGGGGAATTGGTGAACGCATTTCTGGATGCAGGGTACGACGAACTGGACACGGCATACGTCTATAACGAAGGCAATTGCGAACGTCTCCTTGGAGAGGCCCTTAAAAACATCGGAAAACCCTTCAAGATCGCCACAAAGGTCAATCCCAGAATCAGCGGACGGCTGGACGGGCAGGCCGTCCGCAAGCAGGTGAACGAATCCCTGGAGAGGCTTGGCCTTCCGTGCGTCGATGTCGTGTATCTCCATTTCCCAGACCCCGCCACCCCTGTTGAGGACGCCCTGGCCGCCTGCAACGAACTGCATTCCCAAGGGAAGTTCAAGGAACTGGGACTGTCGAATTTCCCTGCCTGGATGGTGGCGGACGCCTGGCGCCAGTGCGAAAAGAACCACTGGGTCAAACCGTCCATCTACGAGGGCATCTACAATCCGCTGACCCGCAAGGCCGAAATCGAACTCAATGCCTGCCTGAACAACTTCGGAATGCGTTTCTACGCCTACAATCCCCTGGCTGGCGGACTGCTTTCGGGACGTTACACCAGTTTTGAGGAACAACCTGGGGATGGACGCTTCACCCATCGCCCAAATTACCAGGCGCGTTACTGGAAAAAGAGTTTCTTTGAGGCGATGGAGGTCATCCGAACCGCCGCCGCCGAACATGGTCTCACACTCATTGAGGCGACATACCGCTGGCTGGTGTATCATTCGATGCTCCAGGGCGACCGCAGGGACGCCATCATCCTTGGAGTCTCCAAGCCAGCGCATCTGGCGCAGAATCTGGCCACCGTCCAAGCAGGGCCATTGCCGCAGCCTCTGATCGAGGCCTTTGCACATGCCTGGACAATCACCAAAGCAGACAGTCCTGAATACTTCACCCTTTACAAGAGGAACAAAAATGCTTGATCAAAAACGTGTCTTTGAGGTTTTGAACTCGAATGAGGTGGATTTCTATGCTGGCGTGCCAGATTCCTACCTCAACGGATTCTGCAACTACGCCTTGGCCAATTATCCAGGTCAGACGGTCATCGCCGCCAATGAAGGCAACGCCGTGGCCATTGCCTCTGGACATTACCTGGCGACACAGAAGATTCCGCTGGTCTATATGCAGAACAGCGGTCTCGGCAACACAGTG
>JAFZZD010000725.1 GCA_017615955.1 Victivallales bacterium | reverse complement strand
ACCTCATAAAAACTCTAAAAAACTCTGCGCCTCTGCGTCTTTGCACCTCTGCGTTAAAAGGCGTCTCTGCGTTAATCAGCGCGTTTGCGTTGGAGGAGGTTGCGGAGTGTGTTTCGGTGGATGCCGAGTTTTTGGGCGGCCAAGCACATATTTCCTTTGCATTCCTGCAATGCCTGCTGTATCATTTTGTCCCGCAGTTGTTCAATTGCCTCGGTCATGTTTGTGCATTGACGCGTGGAGGTGGTAATGGTGGAGTTCCAGTACTCCACGGGAATGCAGTTTGCGGTGATGCGGTGGTTTTCCGCCATTTCGGCGGCCTGCCACATCACATTGCGCAGTTCCCGCACATTGCCTGGCCACTGGCGGCGGCGAAGAGCATCCACTGCCTCGTCCGACAGCTGGTAGCCAGGTCCGATCTGGCAAAGGAAGTGCCGTGCCAGCTGTCCTATGTCCTCAATATGGCTGGCTAGAGGCGGCATGCTCACCTTCAGCACAGACAGCCTGTAGTACAGGTCCTGGCGGAATGTGCCAGCCTCTAGCATTGACTGCAGTTTCCTGTTTGTGGCGGCGATTACGCGGACATTGCAGCGGCGGGGACGGTTCTCGCCCAGGCGCATTATCTCGCCGCTGTCCAGAAAGCGAAGCAGTGCCGCCTGCGCCTCCAAGGGCAGTTCGCCGATTTCGTCTAGAAAGAGAATGCCGCCGTTTGCCTCTTCGCAGAGACCGCGCCTGTCCTCGCTGGCGCCAGTGAAGGTGCCCTTTGCGCTGCCGAAAAGCTGGCTCTCCAGCAGTGTCCTGGGAAGCGCACCGCAATTCAATGCCACGAATGGCCCCTTGCAACGGGCGGATTTCGAGTGTATGCAGCGGGCCGCCAGTTCCTTGCCTGTGCCGGTCTCGCCTTCGATCAGCACATTTGCCTCCAGTGCCGCCAGCCGTTCCAGCCTGGCATTGAGTTGACCCATGATATCGGAAGCACCAATAAGATTGCTCATTTCACCGACAAGGCCTCCATTTTCTTCAATACATCGTGCACATACTTGCGGGTGCTTGCTATGTTGATCTGCTCCAGTTTGACCTCATCCTGGGGAGTCTTGGGCTTCCAGCCCTTGGTCACATTGCCATATCCCGCATTGTATTCAGATATCTGCAATACCAATGCCGACTTGTAGCCCTTCCAGTGGCTGCCAGTCCAGGAAAGGTACCAGGTGCCGATGTCAATGTTGGTCTCTGGATTGAAAAGCTGCATCCTGGTGGGCATTGGATTCTTGGTGCGGTTGCTCCATTCCTGTACAGCTGGAGTGTGGATCTGCATAAGACCCACTTCCCCTGCCTTGCCTACTGCCTTCACATGGTAGCGGCTCTCCTTCCAGATAATCGCCTTCACCAGTTCGGGTTTGACTTTGTGCTTCGCCGCCATGGCCTCCGCTATGGCGTCTATCTGGGCCTTGTTTAAGTTACGGATATTGACATGATGCCACAATGCCGCCCCCGCAACAAACAGGAAAATCAGCACAATCGGTATCAAAAAAACAGAACTGTTTTTGCTCTTTTCCATCATTGTAATAAAATCGTAGTTTTTTGTGAACAGGTCGTGAATATACATCATATCCTTGATATTGCAAAATACGAATAATAATTATTTTTGCCGTGATTTTGGAAAAAAAAGGCATAAGAAGTTTGCTTTTTTCACAAATTGACATAAATTATGGCCGTTTTTCAAAAGAGAACAACAATCCAGCATAGCTCAGCGGTAGAGTAGGTGGCTGTTAACCACTTGGTCGCTGGTTCGAGCCCAGCTGCTGGAGCCATTT
>JAFZZD010000724.1 GCA_017615955.1 Victivallales bacterium | reverse complement strand
TTCCTGCTGAGGCATACAAAAGGCGAGACTGACGGCGGCGCGAAAATTGAGAATGGCTTCCTCATCTGCACACGCGAGGCAAAGCAGGACAAGCCCAACGGCATCATTTCCGTAAAGCCCTGCCCTGACTTCTCGCCCAAAGGCGCATTCAAGTTCACGGCGGACTTCAAGTTCGAGGAAGGACTTCATCGCCAGGGCATAATGGCGACGCTGTTTGACAACAAGTACGTCACCGTGCCTAACAAGGAGAATCAAAAGAAATACCACAAGGGTTTCCAGATTTCATTCCGCGTATATCCCAATGACAAGTATGTGCCGCGTGCAGCCTTCGGCTTCGGTGACAAGTCAAAGGAGATATCCGGCAAGACTGTTACACTGGAAAAAGGCAAGTTGCACCACATTGAGGTTTATTTCAATGCAAAGGGACAAGTGAAGATCACCATCAACGGCAAGGAAGTCGGCTCTGGTGAGGTTCCGGAAGGCCCCATTGCCGCAAGCACACTTGCAACTGTGATTGGAGACCGCTACGGCTCGTCATACGCGGTATTGGGTGGTGCCATTTCCAAGGTTGCGCTCTACAACGTCGAGGAAGAGGCTGCACCGGCGCCAGAGGCAGGCAAATAAAATACCAAGGAGACTTACATGAAAAAATACTTCGCATTTATACTCTGCCTCCTTGCATTCTCTTTTGCGAGCGCGGTGGAATTAAAGGAGATCGCCAGCTGGGACTTTGGCTCAAACGACCCGCTTAACTCTGGCACATTCCCTCTAAAGCTCAGGGGTGACGCCAAAATCGAAAACGGAATGCTCATTTGCGGCGGAGATGACATCAACAAGCCCAACGGCGCAGTGATGGTCAAAAACGACAAGGCTGTCACGCCAAAGGACGCATTCAGCATAACTGTGGAATTCATGCTGGACGACACACTGAAGCGCCAGAACAAAGGCAATGCCATTCTCTGGGATTCCAAGTACGTGACACTGCCCAAGAACAAGACACAGCACAAGGGCTTCCAGCTGGCAGTCAAGACAGGCAAAAGCTATTCTTTCGCAGCGGCCTTCGGCTTCGGTGACAAGTCAGCCTCTGCAACAAGCAACAGCATAAACCTGAAGCAGAAAGAAAAGCATACGGTGAAAATGCTTTTCACCGCCACAGGAAAGGTCACATTCTTTTGCGATGGCAAGGACCTGGGCACAAAGCCATTGCCCACTGGTCCAATCGCGCACTCCGCTTACCCGCCAGTAATTGGCGACCGCCACAGCACGAACTACTCTGTTCTTGGCGGCGGCATCTACAAAGTCACCATCAAGGAGGAGCAATTCATTCCCATCGAAGTCATGGCGGACACATATTTCCGCAAGGTATTCGAGCGCGGCGAGGAAAATGTGGCTGTCCACGGCATCATGGCCAACTTCAGCAAGGAGGCACTGAAGAATGTCACCATACAAGCTGAAACTCTAGGCAAGGCACTGCCAGACACCAAGATCCAGGAACTGGCCGCCGGACAGAAATTCCAGTTCTCATACAAAATCGACAGCTACCTGCTGCCAGGCAAATACGAACTGAAATGCAAGGCCATCGACGCGGACGGCAAGGAAATCGGCAAGGTCGCCATTCCATACACCATCGTCCACGCATACGGCGACTTCATGCCAGTCGTCCTCTGGGGAGGCGGCACAATATCTGATGTGAAAGGCGCCGGCTTCACACACATGGGTTCAGGCATCTTCCCAATCAGCGGCGACTTCAACAAGAGCAATCTGCCAGGCCTGCTGGACAGGCTGGACACTCTCCTGGAGAACGGCCTGTATGTTTACACCAGCGTCTATGCAAAATACCGCTTCATGACTTCAAAACGCTTCCAGAACGTCAACAGAAAGG
>JAFZZD010000723.1 GCA_017615955.1 Victivallales bacterium | reverse complement strand
CGAAAAGCAGTAGTACCCCGCGATGATCAGCAGCATTCCAAGTGCCTGTATCATGGTAGGCACCTCTTTGTACAAAATGATGGCACCGATGATTCCCCAAAACGGGGACGTCGCCCGAATAGGCGCGGCAATGGATATGGGCAAGGTCTGCAATGAATAATATATGCAAAACCAACTGAAGCCAACGATGCAGGACTTTATCCATATCATCCCGTACTCAAATGGAGTGCAGAACAACAGCCTGGCAAAGTCACCGCCGCAAACGGCCCATAGCACATACAGGGCGCTTCCTGACAAGGTGGCGAGAAACAGCACCAGCGAAACCGAGTTGTCCCGAACAGCTGACTTCTTGAACAAGTCATACACGCCCAGGCAGAACGCGGACATCAAAACCAACGGAAACCAAGTCCATTCCATAATAACACTCACAGCAACTACCATAAGAGGTAATTTCCAAACTATTGCGCCATGCCGCAAAGTGTCGTAGCCGCTGGCTTCAGCCAGCGGAAAAGACAGGCTTTGCCAGGAGTTTTGCAATTACCTCATAAAAAAGACCACGACAGCAAAAATGCCATCGTGGTCCCTTGTTCACCTAAAGCCTATCAGCCCAGGTTCTTCTTGAGGATGTCAAGCTGCTTTGCCAATTCCTTGGGCAGCTTGGCGCCAAACTTGGCATAGTGAGCATCGATTTCGGGGAGGACTTCCTTCCAGCCTTCCACATCGACGCTGAACAGAGCCTTCTGGTCTTCTTCTGGGATGTTCAGGCCAGTCAGGTCCAGTTCGCCGTCAGCCGGCAGATTGCCGATTGCGGTTTCCTTTGCCTTGGCAGTGCCGTCGCAGCGGCCAAAGATCCACTTGAGAACGCGGCTGTTGTCACCATAGCCTGGCCACATGAAGTGCCCGTCTTCGCCACGGCGGAACCAGTTGACATAGAATATCTTGGGCAGCTTTGCACCAGCCTTCTTGCCGATGTTCAGCCAGTGCTGGAAATAGTCGCCCATGTGGTAGCCGCAGAATGGCAGCATTGCAAATGGGTCGAAGCGCAGCTTGCCCTGCCCTTCCAGAACAGCGGCGGTGACTTCGGACGCCATGGTGGAGCCCAGGAACACGCCATGCTCCCAGTCGCGAGCCTCGTTCACCAGAGGAACCACGGTCTTGCGGCGACCGCCGAACAGGAACGCGGAAATCGGAACGCCCTTCGGGTCTTCCCATTCAGGAGCAATGACTGGGCACTGCTTTGCAGGTGTGGTGAAGCGGGCATTTGGATGGGCGGCCTTCTTGGTCTTGCCATCGGGTCCCTTCATGTCAGGCGTCCATGGACGGCGCTGCCAGTCAATGAGGAAGTCCGGCTTGTCATCATGGTCTTCCCACCACACGCCACCATCAGGTGTAAGAGCGGTGTTTGTGAAGATGCTGTTGCCCTTGTTGACGGTGCGCATCGCATTGGGGTTGGACTTCATGGAGGTTCCTGGCGCAACGCCGAAGAAGCCGTTTTCGGGGTTGATGGCGTAGAGGCGCCAGTCTTCGCCGAACTTCATCCATGCGATATCGTCGCCGATGGTCTGGACTTTCCAGCCAGGAATGGTTGGCTCCATCATGGCCAGGTTTGTCTTGCCGCAGGCGCTTGGGAATGCGGCCGCCACGTACTTGACCTCGCCTTCGGGGCTTGTCAGCTTGAGGATGAGCATGTGCTCCGCCAGCCAGCCTTCATCACGCGCCTGGACTGTCGCAATGCGCAGAGCAAAGCACTTCTTGCCCAGCAGCGCGTTGCCGCCATAGCCGGAACCGTATGAAATGATTTCGCGTGTTTCGGGGAAGTGTGTGATGTACTTCTTCTCCACTGGTGCGCTTGGCCATGGAATGTCAGGCGTGTCGCCAGGCAGAGGATAGCCGACGGAGTGGACGCACTTGACATATTCGGAACCAGCGGCAATCTTGTCCAGGATGATGGTGCTGACACGGGTCATGATGACCATGTTGCACACCACGTATGGGCTGTCCGTGATTTCAATGCCGTACTTGGCGATGGGGGACTCGACTGGACCCATGCTGAATGGGATCACGTACATCGTTCTGCCAACCATTGCGCCCTTGAAGAGTTCGTTGAACTCGGCCTTCATTTCGGCTGGGGCCTTCCAGTGGTTTGTGGGGCCTGCGTCCTCTTCCTTCTCGGAGCAGATGTATGTGCGGCTCTCGACACGCGCCACGTCGCTCTTGTCGGAACGTGCATAGTATGAGTTTGCAGGCTTGTCCAGCTTTATGAATGCGCCCGTCTTCACCATGAGGTTGGCGATTTCGTCATACTGCTTCTGTGAGCCATCGCAGATTACCACCTGGTCAGGTGTGCAAAGATCAATCCACTGCTGAAGCCAAGACTTCACTTCGGGGGCCTTGATGTCATTGAATTCCATTCTTCTTTACCTCTTTTGTTGATAGAGACTTTTGGTTTAATCTGGCGCTTCTCCCACTAATTTATGGGTTAGCACCTTGCCTTTTGAGTAAATTTCGCTATAATATACCCTCGTTTATTTCCTTTTCCACATTGAAATGCGGAATTGTAGCGACGGCGTCCCCGCCGTCGGATGTAGCGACGGCGTCCCCGCCGTCGGATGTAGCGACGGCGTCCCCGCCGTCGAATTCATGACAATGGAAGATGATTTTAAAATAGAGGAAGGCAGCATATCCTGCCCAATGCTTGTCGTACAGGTGAAGAACATACCTGACGAAGGCATGGACCTGCATGGCGAACTTCCTTTGCGGAATCTGGACCTGGAGGACGACGTCCGCTTCGTCTTCGGAGACGCCCTCCTTTCATTCAGGCTGCACATTTCCGTCGCCCGCCATGACGTGCTGGTAAAGGGTTCCCTCAACGCTACAATTCAGGCCGTATGCGACCGCTGCGTGGAAACCGCGCCACTGGAAATACGCTGCGATGAGGTGTTCCACCGCTATAAAAACGAGGCAGAACAACCTGTCGATTTGACCGAAGACATAAGGGAAGATATATTACTCGCTTTACCGCAGGTCTTTCTTTGCAAGGAAGACTGCCTGGGCCTCTGCCCAAAATGCGGGCAAAACCTGAATCTTGGCACTTGCGACTGCACGGAGGACGAGGAGGAACCCTTCGAGGAAGAGGACGAAAAGCAGGATCCATGGGCCGCTTTCGACAATCTGAAACTGGACAAATAGATTTACATCATTAAACATAGAAAGAACCAAAAATCCAAATCAAACAACAAATCAGGAGTTAAGGAAAAATGGCCGTTCAACAAAGTAAAGTCAGCAAGAGTATAGTTCGCAAGCGCCATGCGGCAAACCGCTACAAGGGCGTTCAGGTCACAGTCTGCCCCAGCTGCGGTGCAGCCTGCCTCCCACACAGGGTTTGCAAGGCCTGCGGCATGTATGACGGCAAGCAGGTCATCCAGATCAAGAGCAAGGAAGAAGAATAGTCCGTTGTTCTGCTTCAAAAAATGGGGTTCTTGTAAAACCTAATTATGTGAGCGCCAAAGCGGCACTCATTCAGGTTGAACAAGCGACGAAGCAAAAAAACAGACACCCCGTTCGGGTTGGCCAACCTGTGCTTTATCCAACTGGCGAAAACAAACAAGTTGGCCAACTTGAGTGAGCGCCGCTTCGGCGCTCACAAAACAAGGTCTTGCAATAGTATCTTTTTGCTGGAATGGTACTATCAATTTAACAGGGAGAGCCGATGGGCGCAGACATAATCAATATTGCAGTGGATATAATGGGGGGAGATAATGCCCCCGACGCGATTATTGAAGGTGTTGCGCAGGCTCTCTCCATGTATGGCAATGACTACCATCTGCTTTTGGTAGGACCAGAAAAGACAATCAAGCTGGGGCTTGAGAGATTCGGTCTCGGGAATGATGCACGCCTTGAAATCGTGAACGCCACAGAGGTGGTGGGCATGGGCGAACATCCGGCAACCGCAATCCGCAGCAAACGGGATTCCTCCATTGGCGTATGCATGGACATGGTACGCCAGAACAGGGCGGAGGCCGTTTTCAGCGCGGGGAACACAGGCGCCGCCGTGGCAGCAGCCTATTTCAAATGGCGTATGCTGCCTGGCATAAACAGGCCTGCCATAATCACTCCACTTCCTACGGAAAAGGAGCCATTCCTGCTGCTGGATTCCGGCGCGAATTCAGATTGCACACCAGAGAATCTGCTGCATTATGCAGTCATGGGCAGCATCTATGCCGAAAGCATTTACAAACGCCCCAACCCAAGAATAGGTCTGCTCAGCAATGGCACCGAGGAGACAAAGGGCTGCAAGCTGGTGCAAGGCGCATTCAAACTGCTGCAAAACTGCAAGGAAATCAACTTCATCGGCAACGTGGAAGGGCATGACCTGTTCACTGGCGATGTGGATGTGGTGGTCTGCGATGGCTTTGTAGGCAACGTGGTGCTTAAGACCTGTGAGCAGCTGGCGCTGGCCATGGGGCACATAATCAAGCGTAATCTCAAGAAGAATCCAATCTGGATGCTGGGTGCTCTGATGGCAAAGGGTTCGCTGAAGGACTTGAAAAAGCAAGCGGACTACTCGGAAACAGGCGGTGCCCCGCTGCTTGGCGTGGCTGGCGTGTGCATGATAGGCCATGGCATTTCAAATGCTAAAGCGGTGCGTAATGGAATACACGCCGCTGGTGAACTGGTTCGCCAGCGTGTAAATGAGACTATTTCGGAAAAGGTCAGTAAACTGGACTTGGTCGAGAATTTGGAATAGTTTGTTAAGCGCCATGAAAATGGCACAATTGTTAATTATTTAGTAATCAGGAGAAGCAAAAATGGCAGCAAAAGTTGATGCAGAACAGTGCGTTGGATGCGAAACATGCAAAGGCGCTTGCCCCGCAGAGGCAATTGAAATGGTTGACGGCAAGGCAGTAGTCAAGGAAGACGCCTGCCTCAGCTGCGGTGTCTGCGCTGGCGAATGCCCCGTGGGTGCTATCACAGTTGAATAAGTTCATCTAATGCAAAAAGACGCCGTCCTTCCAAAGGGCGGCGTTTTTTATTATAACGAGGCAAAATCATGCTGAGATTTGATTTTACTGACAGGAAAGTCATCGTCGCTGGCGGAACACGGGGCATTGGCGCGGAAATCAGCAGGGGCTTCCTGGAAGCGGGTGCTGAGGTCGTGGCGCTTTATGGCTCGGACAGCGCGGCAGCCCAGGCATTCGCCGCCAGCCTTGACGAGAACTCGGCACGCTTCTCTGCCGTAAAATGCAATGTGGCGGACTATGCGCAGGTGGATGCCTTCTTCCAGGAATACGACAAGACGCACCCATGGCTGGACATTATGGTGAACAGCGCAGGCATCCGCAGGGACGCAGTGATGGCCATGATGCCAAATGAAAACTGGAACGCCGTCCTTGACACAAACCTGGGCGGCACATTCAATCTCTTCAAACTTGGTGTGCAGCGCATGTTGCGCAGACGCTATGGCAGGCTGATTGCAGTGTCATCTGTGGCAGGACGCATCGGCATTGAGGGACAGGCAAACTATTCCGCCGCCAAGGCAGGCCAGTCCGCCCTGGTAAAGTCCTTCGGAAAGGAGATTGCAAAACGCGGCATTACGGCAAATTGCGTGGCACCTGGCTTCATTGACACAAACTTCATCGCGGACCTGCCAGACGAGCAGCGCAGCGCATACCAGGCAAGCGTGCCAATGCGCCGCTTCGGCAAAGCCAAAGAAGTTGCCTCAGCCGTGCTTTTCCTGGCGTCGGAGGAGGCCTCCTACATCACAGGCGCAACCCTGGACATATCAGGCGGCCTG
>JAFZZD010000072.1 GCA_017615955.1 Victivallales bacterium | reverse complement strand
TATCCAATGCCTCGAAGATGCGTTCAGAGGCAGCGGCGCATTTCTGCAGGTTTACGTTCAGCTTCGCAAGATCCTTTATGGGCTTGTAAACATTCTGGGCAGCATAGCCAAGGATGGCCAGCACTCCAAGTGACACATTGTAGCGGAAGCACAGCAGAAGGAAGACAGCCCCCAGAAGAATGGCGACGATCTGCATGGAGGGCTGCATGAATATGTCCGCCATCACGGATTTCATGACTGCCTTGAAATACTTTGAATTGTGCTTGTCGAAACGATCCGCCTCCAGCGTCTCCGAATTATAGGCCTTGACGACCCTGATTCCCGAGAAGGTCTCCTGCATTATGCCCACAAGAACGGATACCCTCCCCAGCACTCTCTTCTGGAAGTCGCGTATTATCTTCGCCAGCAGCAATATCGGGAAAAAAAGAACGGGCATCAGCAGTATCAATATGATGACTGGCTTGACCACGCCCGACTGTATTGACTTGAGCACAAGGAATTCCAGGGCGACAAGAATCTGCACTGGGGCAGTGAACGCCTCGGCGATGGTTCCCGCGAAAACGTGCTCTATGACTCCAGCGTCGTAGGTGCAGCGGCTTACCAGCCGTCCCACGTCATTCTTGTCAAAGAAGCCCATCGACTGCTGGACCATATTCTCAAAAAGCCTGAAGCGCATGTCGGTCACGACGCGCGCCCCTACCCAGCGCAGAAAATACTTGTTTATGAACTCTCCAAAGGAGCGGACTGCGAAGAACAAGAGCATCCCGCCAATCAGCACGCATATCAGCGGAAACGAAACCGCATCCTCGGAGGACAAATCCATTCCGAATCTATTGGCTATCTTGTTTATCTTCGCAAGAAGCCCTGACTCCTTGCCTGAATGCCCTTTTGCGGCAGTATTCTTTTCAGGTGAAGGACCTTCTGCCTTTTCCTCCTGCCTGACCGCCTCGGTCTCCTTCTTCAAATCGATCTTCGCCAGCTTTAGAACCCATCTGACAAACGGCCTCTTGGACAGATTGTCATCCAGGCTGCCCTGCACATTCTCAACCTTCCCCGCATTTGAGCCAGTTCCAGCCTCAAGACAGGCCACGCCCATGTCCAGAAACGAAAGGTACAGGTGCATTGCACCGCCCATTATCAATCCCGCTATGATGCCCAGCGTTAGACGCCCCCAATAAGGACTGGCAAATTCCCTGGTAAGTCGCCAGAATATCCTAAGGCTGGAACCTTTCGGCTTCCGCGGCAGCTTCTCTAACTCGCTTTTGTTTTTCTCGTGATGACGGCCCATCAAAGCGCTCCGATGATTGTGGAGGCCACGTATTCAATCTGCTCAGCAGTCAGGTCAGGATAGACCGGAATTGCAAGCGTCTCGGCAGCTGCCTTTTCACTTTCAGGGAAGTCCCCCTGACGATAGCCGAGGTGCTTGAAGCACTCCTGCAAATGCAGAGGAACTGGATAATACACGTCGCATCCGATTTCCGCGGCCTTCAACGCATCCCAGACCTTCTGCCTCTTGCCGCCAATAATGCGTATGATGTACTGGTTGCGCACGTGCCTGCTGCACCATGGC
>JAFZZD010000722.1 GCA_017615955.1 Victivallales bacterium | reverse complement strand
GAGGGGGATGTTTGTTTTGGAATCCGTCGCTTGGGCGGCGGGATAATCGCGGGGCTGAAGCCCAGCGCTACGATCTAAGTCCGTCACTGGTGTTGCAGAATGTCACCTGGTAGCGTCCTTTCATTTCGGGGAAGGCTGCCAGGTATTTTTCGGTTACGGTGGCTTCGATTTCCTGGGTGTATGCTGGGTTTACAAGGGCGCAGCAGCAGCCCTTGAAGCCAGCACCTGAGAAGCGCCCGCCGTAGATGCCTGGCGTCTCAAGCATGATTTCGTAAAGGGCTTTCAATTCGGGCGAGCCAGTCTGGTAGTTCACGATGGAGGATTCTCCGCTTTGGAACATCAACTGGCCGAAGCCTTGCAAATCACCTTGACGCCAAAGCTGCGCCCCCTTCTCCACCCGGTCCTGCTCTGTGTAGAAATGCAGGGCACGCTTCCTCCAATTCAGGGGCAGATGTTCCTTGTGCTCTTCGAACACGGCTCTTGGCACGTTGCGGAGGAATGTCTCATCAAAGCGCCCGTATTCCACGTTTGAGAATGCCTCCAGCGCGTATGCGGCGGCGCGGCATTCGTCCACCCTCATATTGAATTTCGTTCCTGCCAGCGAACGTTCCAGACCAGAGAAGAATATCGCGATCTGCCAAGGCGGCATGTTGGCTGCCTGCGGGATCAGCTCGTAGCTGTCGTCTTTCGTGTCCAGATACAGCAGCTGCTCCTTGCGGCAGAGAAGTTCGCAGCTCTGGTCCAGTTTACCGCAGTTCACGCCCACGTACTTGTTTTCGGCACTCTTTGCCAATGTAAGCATTTCCTGCGCAGTGAGATTGATGCCATTGACCTTGCAAAGCGCATCCAGATAGACCAGGGTGACTGCAGCGGAGGAGGAAAGACCGCCTATGGGCAGTTCGCCTTCAAACACGCCGGCCACGCCACTGCGCAGGGGGAATCTCTCCTGAAGAGCCAATGTGACGCCGCGCATATAGTCCGCCCAGTCGCCAGTCTTGTGTTCCTCTATTGCATTGATGCTGAACTGTGCCCGCTTTGAGAAGTTCATCGAGCGCAGTTCCACGATGCCATTGTGCTTTACAGTGTAGGCGAAGTAGATGCCCTTGTCAAGGGCCAGGCCTGTAACCTTGCCCAGCTGGTGGTCCACATGTGCGCCAAGAGGACAAATTCTGTATGGACAGAAGCCAGTGTTTTCCGCTGGGCGCTCGTAGATCTTCTCAAATATTATTTCGCATTTTCTCATTTGCCTTGCCTCAGATATTGTAGTATTCCCTATACCACTTTACGAAGGAGGCGACGCCTTCCCTGATGCCAGTGGTCGGTGTGTAGCCATAGTCGTTTTGCAGTGCGGTGGTGTCCGCCCAGGTGGTGAGCACATCGCCTGGCTGCATTGGCATCATCTTCATCCTGGCGCTGCGGCCAGTGCATTCCTCAATTGCCTTGATGAAGTCCAGCAGTTCAACTGGCGAGCCATGCCCGATGTTATAGACACGGGCGCCGCCCAGCGCGGGGCGTTCCAGAATTCGGGAAACGCCTTCCACTATGTCATCGACGTATGTGAAGTCCCGTTTCATCTGGCCGTTGTTATAGACGCTGATTTCCTTGCCTTCCAGCATGCCACGCGTGAATTTGAACAACGCCATGTCTGGGCGTCCCCAAGGACCATAGACAGTGAAGAAGCGGAGGCCTGTGGTCGGGAAGCCGAACAGGGATGTATAGCAGTGCGCCATTAGTTCGTTGCACTTCTTGGTGGCTGCGTAGAGGCTTGCTGGTGCGTCGCATTTCTGATCCGTGGAGAATGGGGGCTTGCCGCTTTCGCCATAGACGCTGGAACTTGATGCATATACCAGGTGCTGCACGCCATAGTTGCGGCAGCATTCCAGGATGTTCAGGAAGCCGGTCACATTGCTGTCCACGTATGTGAACGGGGCCTCCAGACTGTAGCGCACGCCTGCTTGCGCGGCCAGGTTGCACACCACGTCGAAGCCGCCCTCCTGCTTGAACAGCGAGGGCAGGGCGTCTTTGTCTTCAAGGAACATCATCATGAAGCGCCCGCCGTCTGCCGATGTCAGCATCTTGCCTGTGGCATAGTCCTCCTTGAAGCCCAGCTGCGCCAGACGTGCCTTTTTCAGGGAAACATCGTAGTAGTCGTTTACATTGTCAATGCCCAGCACGTCCCATCCCAGGGAGCGCATTTTCTTGAATGTATGGAATCCAATGAAGCCCGCCGCGCCAGTCAGCAGCAGTCTTCTGGGTTTATTGCCGTTTTGGCAAACAGGAGTGTCGCTCATTTCTTCCTTTTTCCAGTTTGTTTGCTTTGTCATGAATATTGCGAAAATATACCATAGATTGCCCTTCCCGCAACAATTGCCAGATAAAACAACCACAGTTATTCCGTATGGAGGGTAATCGGTCACTCCTCCCTGGGACTGATGGGACTTATGGGACTTATGCGACTAATGGGAAATTGCATCGCATAAGTCCCATCAGTCGCATAAGTCGCATCAGTCGCATAAGTCGCATCAGTCGCATAAGTCCCATAAGTCCCATAAGTCGCATAAGTCCCATAAGTCGCATAAGTCGCATAAGTCCCAGCAAAGTGCTGCCCTCATGGGGAACTGGGTTTATATAAAATCTATATATTTTATTCGGGCGATTTTCAATTTCGGGAGCATGCTGTATATTGCGGGCACGGCACAAGCAACATGATATACCACCAGTACAAGAACAAAATCGACTTTGTGGCAGCGGAACTTCGCAAGAAGATTCTTTCGGGGGAGATTTCTCCTGAACAGCGCCTTGCCACCTCAATGGAGATTGCGCGTGAATATGGCGTGTCAATGATGACTGCCGACCATGCGCTGAAGCAACTTGCGGCGGAAGGGCTGATAGTGCGCACAAAGGGGCAAGGCACAAGAATCCTTCCCGCCAAAAAGAAGTTCACAATCGCGTTGCTGGACAACAAGACAGGCGCATTAAGCCGCAAGGACCAGGTCATCTACGAACAGAACACATACCCCATAATCACCCGTGAATGCGCAGCCAGGGGAATGCAGCTTCAGCACGTCTATTCACTGAATTCCCCCATTGGCCGCAAGGCGGACGGGATTCTCACATCTGTAAACCTGAACCCATCCAATCTGCCCAAGGTGCCCATAGCGTATTTCAGGGACTACAGAATGATTGACCGTCCCTTCATACAAGTGGTGCCTGACTTGACCGCTGTCATGAACGACATATTCCGCAGTATAAGCGACAAACTATCTAGGCAATACTACATATCTATGACGGGAAACACCAACATCCGTCTTTTCGGAGAGAAGTTCATAATGTTCGCAAAACACCATGGCATACCCTCCAGTTCAATGCAAATCTCAATAGAGTCCTCCAACAAAGACATGACGGCAGACCAGATTGGCTACAATTTCGGCAAGGAAATACCAGACCCCAGAAACGCAGTGATTTTCTCCACATCGGACTTCCGCTCGGCGGGCATAATCCGCGCATTGGATGAGCGTGGCGTTCCTCCAGAAGAATATGACCTGATCAGCTGCAACAACTGGGAGAGCTACGGCTTCAATCCATTTCCTGTCCCGCGCATGACATCCATTGACTTCAGGCGGGAGGACATGTTCATAAAGCTCATTGAGATGCTATACAATGCAATAGCCCATAAGGAAAACAACTTCATCAACATAGCAAAGATCCCCGCCGTGCTGAAGATTCGGCAATCGGCGTTCTCCAGGAGGCCAAAGCAACATGAATCAAACGCAAGTCCAGAAGGAACTTGGCTTTGACGAAAGCCAGCATGATTTGATTTTCGCGGGATGGGACGTCACCTCGGCGGAAATGCCTACGGACATCCCATTCCTTTATTTAGGGCAAATCCGCCAATGCTGCGATTTCTGCCAGACAGGGGAAGCATTGCGCGATGAACTCCTCCATGCCGCAGAAATAATCAACGCCTCGCCTGCGCTGAAGGCATTCGCCTGGCATGTTTACGACAGGCTCGCCCTGCATCCCGCAATCCCAAATGACCCTGGCTATGGCAGCTTCACAGGCTTTCCCATTCCGCATCTTCCAGATGGAATGGGAAGGCATTTCTACAGGCTGGTCTCCCTGGCCATAATGCCAGCGGCCATCGAGAATTACACGCAAAAGGGCATTCCAATGGACATTGTGCGCAATACATTGTACCTTGGTCCCGCAAGCGCAGTCTTCAATCCAAGAAGCCTGGCATGGTCGCGCCATTACCTAAAAGCTGAAATATACAGAATAGGGCGCTTCCAGTTCATGGTCTATCTCAACAATCACAGCGGTCTAACGCTGAAAAACAGGCATGACGGACGCAAGATGATGGTATGCGGTCCAGGCATCAAACTGGACAAGGACGGACTTTTCGCCATTCCTGGCAATGAAAGCGAAGACGACAGCATATCTCCATTCGTGGAGACGCCATATTTCGTAAGAGGCTATCCTGTAAACCCAAAGGGCTACGTGGAACTGCAATGCCGCACATACCCGCTGACAGAATGGGAGGTCGCCATCCGTCCCCGCCAGCCACTGATTGACATGCACATCCCTTCAGGTGGGGGCATGACCTTGGAGCTTTGCAAACAGTCATTCCTCGATGCCTTCGACTTCTTTGAGAAATACCTGCCAGGCCAGACGCTGCCAATCATACGCTGCCATTCATGGATATTCAACAGGGACCTTGAGCCACTGCTCCCCGATTCAAACATAGCCAGGCTCATGCGGGAATGCTATGTCCACCCATGGCGCTCCACTGGCACAGACGGAATGTACTTTCTATTCCGAGACAACAATTACGCATCCTGGCAGGAATATCCCCATGACACGTCACAAAGACGGGCACTGCTGCATATACTGGAATCCGGCAGGAAACTGCACTGCGGCGGAATGCTGCTCTTCAAGGAGGACATGCCGCATTTCGGTACTTCTTATTACAGACGCAACTATTGCTTGTAGGAGAAAAAGTGGACAGTGGACAGTGGACAGTGGACTGTCTGCCTCGAAAAGCCGCCAGTGGAACTGTGCCTTCAAAACGCGTGGCTTTCGCCCCGCACACCCCACTGTCCACTGTCCAAAGTCCACAGTCCACTGTC
>JAFZZD010000721.1 GCA_017615955.1 Victivallales bacterium | reverse complement strand
TAATGATGATGTTGTTGGAGTACATCAACGTCACCTCTGCCGGTCGCATGGGTACCAGTCTGCGCCGCAGCCGCTTTGGCCAGGTGCTGCTGGGAGGGTTTCTGGGCGTTCTGCCCGGCTGCGTCGGCGGTTTTGCAGGCGTGTCGCTCTATTCCCACGGAATGATCTCCTTTGGAGCCTTGATAGCCATGTTGATAGCCTCGTCCGGCGACGAGGCATTTGTGATGCTGGCAATGTTCCCCGGCAAGGCGCTGCTGCTGTTTGCTGTGCTCTTTGCAATCGGTGTTGCGGCAGGACTGGTTGTGGATTTGCTTTCTCCCGGCAGCAAATCACCCCGCACTGCGTGCGACGAACATTTCCAGGTGCATGGCAGCGACGGTGGCGGGATGCAGCGCAGCTGGAGTAACCTCCGGCACCCTTCGTGGCAGCGGATAGTGCTGCTGGTTGGTATCGCCGCATTTATCGTTGCGCTGGCGCTGGGGATGCTGGAGCATGAGCACGAGCATGAACCGTCGGCCGGCGGCAGTTTCAATATCTTTGACGAATACTGGGTCAATCTGCTCTTTGCCGTCTGCTCGTTGTTTGTCCTGTGGTTTACAGCGGTCGGCAGCGAACACTTTGTGAAGGAGCATCTCTGGAACCATGTGGTCAAAAAGCATCTGCTGCGCATTTTCCTGTGGAGCTTCGGGGCAATCCTGCTCATCGAACTCGGGATGCATTTCTTTGACCTGGAGTCTTTGGTAAAGGGCAATATCCCGTTTATCATCCTGCTGGCGGTGCTCATCGGGTTAATCCCGGAGTCTGGGCCCCATCTGGTGTTCGTGACGCTCTTTGCCGGTGGAATGGTTCCGTTCTCCGTGCTGCTGGCAAGCAGCATTTCCCAGGACGGGCATGCCAGCCTGCCGCTGTTGGCAGAGACCAAAGTCGGTTTTGTCAAGGCAAAGGCAATCAATGCGCTGGTGGCCGCCATCGCTGCATATGCCCTGTACTTTGCAGGGTTCTAACTAGATTCTATCCTTGATATTGTAGGTGTTGCGTCCGGCAGAATTGCGGGAAATGAGTTCTGCAATAAAACCGGTCAGGAACAGCATCGTACCAATCAGCAGGCATACGATGGCTGCGTAGAATAGCGGCTGGTCCGTAACCTGACGGAAGTCGAGTCCGTGGCTCTGGCGGACAAGCTTCTCCACAATCAGCCATACTGCGCAGATAAAGCCTGCCAGGAACATGAGCGTGCCGACCACGCCAAACAGGTGCATGGGCTTGCGGCCAAACTTCTGCAGGAACCAGATGGTCATCAGATCCAGGAAGCCGTTCATGAAGCGCTCCATGCCAAATTTGCTGGTACCGTATTTGCGCGCCTGGTGTTTCACGACCTTCTCGCCTATGCGGTTGTATCCGGCATTCTTGGCCAGGTAGGGGATAAAGCGGTGCATCTCGCCGTAGACCTCGATCTCCTTTACCACATCCTTGCGATATGCCTTGAGACCGCAGTTCATGTCGTGCAGCTTGATGCCGGTCACTTTGCGGGCGGCCCAGTTGTATATCTTGGAGGGTATGTTCTTGGTCAGGGCATTGTC
>JAFZZD010000720.1 GCA_017615955.1 Victivallales bacterium | reverse complement strand
GTTTGCAAGGGGGAAAACAAAGATGTATTCATTACTACACTTTTTAGCGAATTCACTAAAAATCGCTAAAAAGTCGTGATTCTTATAGGAAAGGCAGAACATCTTTAATGTATCTGCATATCATTTGGTGAGGCATTACGTTCATGGCTTGATAATCCTAGCATGTAAGTTAAATTATACTTTAATTTTCTTCATTAAAATTATATTTAATTTAAAGTTATAAACTAAAGGAACAACGAAATGGCGAAGCGTACACCACCTTTGTTTCCAAAGACAATAGCAATATTAAAGGAATTAGGGGAGAACATACGTCTTGCCCGCTTGCGCAGAAACATAACGGCCAAATTGGAGGCGGAGCGCGCTGGCATAAGCATTGTGACTTTGTCGCAAATTGAAAAGGGTTCGCCCACGGTATCCCTTGGCAGTTATGCTCAAGTCCTTATGACCTTGAGACTTGAGCAGGATTTGCTGAAAGTCGCGGCAGATGACGAGTTGGGCCGCAAATTGCAGGATTTGGGCATGAAGACACGTCGCCGTGCAAGCAAGAGAGGATAACAATGAAGAAAGAAGATATTTTTGTGTATTTTGACCATTGTTTTGAGGCAAAGCCTGTCCTGCTGGGAGTGTTGTCTCCTATGTCGCTTCGTGGAAAAGAACTGTTTTCCTTTTCATTCGACGAGACTTTTCTAAAACGCAAGGAACTTCCTCCTCTGGATCCCGACCTCCAGTTTTATTCTGGTGTGCAATTTGTCAACAAGCCTAATTTTGGTATTTTCATGGATTCAGCACCTGATCGTTGGGGACGTAAATTGATGCAAAGACGAGAAGCCATGCGGGCAAGAGAAGCTGGCGAGAAGCCAAGGACTTTGTCAGAGAGGGATTATTTATTAGGTGTGTTTGACGAGACTAGAATGGGGGCGTTAAGATATAAACTGACTCCTGACGGTGAATTTCAGAGCAATGATCGTGTGTTGGCTGCTCCGCCTTGGGCGAGGCTACGTGAACTTGAGGAGGCCAGTCGTCATTTTGAGCGTGAAAATGTGGGCGATTCTCATTCCAAGTGGCTTGCATTGTTGTTTGCCCCTGGTTCCTCGTTGGGCGGTGCGCGTCCAAAGGCGAATGTCACAGACAGTCTAGGAAATCTTTGGATAGCGAAATTTCCCAGTCATCGTGACGAGTACAATGTTTCCTCTTGGGAATATGCATCTATGCTGATGGCTCGCGAAGCGGGCATAAATGTTCCCGAATGTCGCATTGAAAAGTTCTCCAAAGATGGTTCCACTTTTTTGGTAAAGCGTTTTGACCGTATTTGTGGACGGCGTGTTCATTTTGCTTCTGCAATGACACTTTTGGGCAAGACTGATGGTGCTGATGCCACAGAGGGAAGCAGTTATCTTGAATTGGCGCAATTCATTGAGCAGTACGGAGCAAGACCTCAGGAGGACTTGCCTGAATTATGGCGCAGAATTGTATTTTCAATTGCAATATCCAATACAGATGATCATTTGCGTAACCACGGTTTTCTTTTGACAAAGCAAGGATGGGAATTAAGTCCTGCATACGACATTAATCCCAATCCTGATGGGAAAGGTCTGTCACTGAATATTTCTGATATAGATAATGCATTGGATTTTGGCCTTGCAATGGAGGTCGCCCCACTATTCAGATTAGGGACTGATAGCGCAAACAAAAGTTTGAAACGCATAAGAGAAATTGTGGCTCATTATTCCTCATACGCAAAACGTGCAAGTATTGCAACATCGGAAGTAGAATTGATGCGGTCTGCTTTCAATGCATGAAGCAAATGCCTTCTAGAACATACATTTCTTTGAATGAAAGCCGTTAGTGTATATCATTTGTAAAATCTACTATTAAAACCTTTGCGACTTTGCGCCTCTGCGTTAAGTTATGGATGACATGAGCAAAATGACAAATGCCAAAGAGGGCGAGATGACTATAGCGGCTGTGATATTGTGTGCCGGCAAAGGCACCAGGATGAATGATGATTCCAAGAACAAGGTGTGCTTTGACTGCGCGGGAGTGCCAGTCATCAAGCGCATCATCGGCAATATGCGCCAGGCTGGAATATCACGCTTTGTGCTGGTGGTGGGGCATCGTGCGGAGAGCGTGATGGACTGCCTGGCGGACGAGCCTGGTGTCATCTACGCCTATCAGAAGGAACAGAAGGGCACCGGCCATGCGGCCCGCTGCGGACTTGAGGCATTGGCCCAGCTGGGCTTCAAGGGCAGGGCGATAGTGTCCATGGGGGACAAGATCGTTGCGCCAAATGTAATACGTGACTTGATGGAGGCCTCTTCCGAGGCGGAGGCTGTGTGGTGCGTGCAGCCAGTGGCGGCTAACCATGGCGGCGGTCGCGTGGTTGTGGCGGAAGGTCAGCCCTACGGTGTTGTGGAATGGGCGGATGTGGCATATTATTCACTGGCAGGTCATCCATCACAGGAATGGCAGGGCATCCTTGACGCCATGAAGCTGAATGCCAAAAAGGCCGCCAAGGTCATGGAGCGGGCCACGTCAAAGCCGCCTGCGGACGGCGTCACCTTGAATGGCAGGCATTTCAGCTCGGCGGAACTCCGCGCAGTGCAGTTTGCAAATGCGGCACTTTATAGCTTCGATATGGCGGCCGCACTGGAGGCCATTGGGCAATGCGGTTCAGACAATGCGCAGGGTGAAATATACCTGACCGACACCCTGGAGATATTCGCCTCCCGCAAGGCTGCAAAGTTGCTGGAGATAGAACGCCAGGAGGATATGCTGACATTCAGCACACGCCCTGAACTGCGTGAGATGAGCCGCTATTTTCTGCCTGAAGTCGAGGAATGCCTGGCTGCACTTCGCAAAGGCGAATGGACTGCCCGTTTTGCTGACATATACGGCGCCGCTGCATCTGGCCAGAAAGAACGCTATGTGCAATTGCTGGAGGCATTTCTGAAACGCCATGGCAATCGTCGCATCATGATTGTGCGGGCACCTGGCAGGGTGAATCTGATGGGGCGGCATATCGACCATCGTGGCGGGAACGCCAATGTGATGACCATTGACAAGGATACTGTGGTGGTGGCTTCTCCTCGTGAGGACGACATCGTCACTGCCGCCAATATCGACGGTGCATATCCTGATACGGAGTTTTCCATTTCGCAATGCCTGGCATTGGGCGGCAATGCGCCAGACTGGCTGTCATATCTTGAGGTAGAGCCTGTCAAGGCGGACCTTGCTGCGCATCGCGGGCATTGGGTGAACTACATAAAGTCCGCAGTCCTGCGTTTCCAAATGGCCATGGACATACCGCTGTGCGGAATGGATATGCTTATGACGGGAAACATCCCTGTCGCAGCGGGACTGTCCTCGTCGTCATCGGTGGTGGTGGCGACCGCTGAATTGGTGACTGGTTTGAATTGCCTCAACATAACAACCAGAAGTTTCATTGACTTGTGCGGAGAAGGCGAGTGGTTCGTTGGTTCGCGTGGCGGTGCCTCCGACCATGCCGCCATGAAATGCGGGCAGCGCAACTTCATTCGCCAGTTGCAGTTCAAGCCATTTGCCGTGGGGCGCAGTTTCCCATTCTCGGACAAATATGCAATCGTGGTGGCGGACAGCTGCCAGAAGGCGCGCAAGTCAGGCGACAGCAAGGACATCTTCAATGCGCGTGTGGCCGCATACGAATGTGCATTTATGCTGCTGCGCAAGGCATATCCACAATATGGATGGCGCGAATTTCGTGAATTGGCAGACGTGGTACCCGAAACGGAAATCTACAAGATGCTGAAGTTGCTGCCTTTGAGCGCAACACGGGATGAATTGTCAAGGCTTCTGCCTTTGCAGGCCGTTGCGCTCAAGAAGATATTCTCCACCCACAAGGATCCAGGCTCATACGAACTGCGGGGCGTGGCTTTGTACGGCATATCCGAATGCAAGCGGGCATTGATGCTTGGTGAATTCCTGGAGAAGAAGGATTATGCCGCCGTGGGCGAGATGATGAACATAAGCCATGATGGCGACCGCCTGGTGGGGCAGGACTGCTCTGACCAGGCACTGGATGCACTGGCAGCGGCCAAGGCGCCAGTGTGGCGCCAATATGGGGCATACCGTTGCTCCACGGAGCGCATTGACGAGATGTGCGATTTGCTGAAAAATATGCCAGGCGTGCTTGGCTGTTCCCTGGCTGGCGCCGGACTTGGCGGCAGCGTTATTGCCATTGTTGATGCGACGGCGTCCCCGCAGGTGATTGACAAACTCAATCTTGAGTTTTACGACAAATATGGATTGCCCCATTGTGCAG
>JAFZZD010000719.1 GCA_017615955.1 Victivallales bacterium | reverse complement strand
TCTTGCAACTAAATCGGAGGTTACTTTTTCAGAAGCTCCTTCTGACACCAATACATTTGCCCAGGCTCTTGGCGCCCCCAGCCGTGCCAGTTTACGTGACAACGGAAAACCCGCTTCCTTCACGCCATTCTCAGCGGATGGATGCTATACGGACTGCCAGGGGATTCCCTTTGCGGATGTTCCCATTCCAAATGAACCGAACATCGTCATCTGGCATTCCTATCTGGACGACCAGATTCACAATGGTCGCAGCGGCAACGAGCTGGAGGAAATCTGCAAGAAAGAGTTCTCCAGCGACAGTTTTTGGATACTGGTGGACAAGATGCGCCAGGGACGCAAGCTCGTCATCACTTCCGACCACGGCTACGGCGTCTCCGAACATTTCTCCTCGGAATTAAAAGACGAGCCTGCACGCATGATGAAAGAGCATTTCAAGGCGCAGCGCTTCGTCCAAGCGGCTATTCCTGTGGTAAAATTTCTGCCGCCACTTTTTATCCAACATGCCAATCAGCATATTGTGACTGGACAGCGCAAATGGAAAGTGCCGGGCAGTTCCAAAGTCACCCATGGCGGTCTGAGCCTGCTGGATGTCGCGTCTCCCTGGATTGAAATCAACGCTAAGTGAGGATAACATGGCGAATGAACTTTTTGATTTTGGCGGTATTTCACTTCCACAGGCCAATCCAACAGAAGTGAAGGAGAAGAAGGCGAAGCCGATAGCGGACGACCTTCCTGAGAACCTCGGCAAGGCATGGAAGGATTGCCAGGTGCCGGATTTCAACGACCCGAACCGCCCGATGACCTGCCTGGAGGTGGATTTCCCCATTGCGCAAATCAATGAGTTGGCGCAGTTGGAAGGCAATGCTGGCAAACCCATCTATCAGATGAGCAAGTGGTTTGCACGTCGCCGTTCCAGCGTCTTCCGTTCCATGTTGCTTGCAGCAGCGACGGAGGCTCCTGAAGACCCGTCTGAGGCAGCCAAACAGATTTGGGACCATTACTACTGCAACCATCAGAAGGCGGGCGCATACAAGAATCTCAAGGTGCTGGAACCCTTCATGGGGGGCGGCACGACGCTGGTGGAAGGTGCGCGTCTTGGAATGCAGATGACGGGCATTGACCTGAACCCTGTCGCCTGGTTTGTCTGCAAGAACGAACTGGCGGGCAGCGACCCTGAACAGGTGGCTGCGCTCTTTGCGGACATAGAAGCGCAGGTAAAACCGCAGATTCAGCCATTCTACACGACGACCTGCCCTCGTGGACACAAGGGGCATTGGATAGACATCCGCACGAATCTGGAGGCCAACGTGGATCCGCTGACGCTTGCGCCTGAAGACCGCGTCCATTATCGTTGGGAAGGTCCAGAAATCATCTATACCTTTTGGGCTAAGCACGGTCCCTGCGACGGCCTCTCCTGCCATCATCGCACCCCTCTCTTTAAGAGCCTCATCATGGCGCAGAAAACCATGACCGCCAACTATATCGAACTGGTTTGCCCCTATTGTGGACACAAGTTCCAGGCAGAATTGGGCGAAAGCCGCATGGCGCCTGGCGCAGAATTGGTACGCCTTGACGATGACGCGGATAGCACCACCACATTGAGCCAGCCATTCGCCAATCTGCTCAACGACTATGATAAGGGCAGCGCAGATGATACGCTGGAACGGCTGCGTTCACTGATAGCAGCAACACCAACTGAACCTGGCCTTGTATGTCCCCATTGCCATCAACACGCAGGACGCGATTTGCAGAGGTTTTTGGACACTCAGGCCAATGCACGCCGTGTTTCGGAGCGAAAGAAAAAGGCTTTTGGCATCCAAAAGAAGAAAGTCCAGCTCTGGCTGATGGTCTCGCCTGAATGGGCCAAGGGTGCGCCAGATAAAGATGACAACGGGAATGAATACGGCGGTTATGCGGGTGCGCCTGCGGAAGCCACCGCACGCTGGAATGCCAAACGCCTTGAAAATCTCTCACTCATCGAGATTCGTTCTCAAAAGGAACCAGAGACTTTCTTCTTTCACGACCAGCAGATATCTACAAACGGAACTGTGCCCCGTCAGGCACATTTCACTTGCCAGCATTGTGGCAAAGAAAACAACACTCTTGAATCGGTAAAGCCTACGCATCATACGCCTCCTGTAGGAGTTTACGCATTCCAATGTCATTGTCCACAATGTGAAGCTGAAGGCTATAACTACAGTGGTCGATATTTTAAGGCTGAGGATAATGAAGACATCCGTCGTTTGGATGAGGCAGAAACAGAATGGGAAAGGCGCAGCCAAGCCGATTTGAATGATTTGTGGCCCAAACAGGAATGTTGGGATGCCTATATGATGCGTGCTAATGGTGGCGTTAACGACGGTTGGGGGTACACGCATTGGTGGAAAATGTTCAATTCACGCCAGTTGCTTGTTCATACACAATTACTCAAGGCC
>JAFZZD010000071.1 GCA_017615955.1 Victivallales bacterium | reverse complement strand
TTATTATTTTGCCTGTTGGAGCTTCATGATTAGCTGGGCCGCCTCTTCGCGGACCTTGTCCGGGATGGATTTGTCATGTGGGGCGTCTTTGACCACTCGTTTGGCCGCTGTCTTTAGGAATGCCTGTGCCTCCGGTGAATCTTTGCCCACCTCCCGCAGTTTTGCGAGGTATTTGACATCCATTACGCCTTGGCGCAAGGCCATGTAGCGCATGGTGGGCACTGCGCCGCCATATATGAAAAGAAGCTGTTCGCCAGATGTGGGATGTATCCATGAGCTGCCTTTGCGGTCGTCAACCAGCCTGTACATTGAATCCGATTCGGCATTGTGGTATTCGCCGAACCAGGCATTCATTCTGGAATTGGAGTGAAGTGAGGAACGTGGATTGACCTCGCAGGTGTAGTGCCTTAGGCTCTTGCCGGCCTCCTGAAGTTTCTTTATGAAGGCAAGGTATTCTGGCTTTGAGAAGTATCCATGGCGCCAGAAGTCGTACTTATCCACATAAGGCAGCATTTTTTCCAGATAGGCCACGTCGATGGTATGGGCACTGAATGCAATCAGGGACTGCATTGCAGGCAATGCCTCCTTGACAATCTTGCATGCCTGGAGCACCTCCTCGCTGCGGCTTGGTTCGGGTTCGTCGAAGACCTCAATTTCACACTCCTCAAGCTTGAAGCCCTTTGCAACCAGGAGTTCCCCAATCTTCTTCAGCCATGCCTTGAAAAGCGGGTAATTCTTCTTGCCATAGATCTGCGGGAACACATCGTATGTGGAGTATGCCAGCATCAAATGCCTTATGCCCAGTTCCCTGGCATGGTCCAATTGCTTTTCCGCAGAGCAGGACCCGACGAATTCCCCATTCTCCAATTTCCAGTTGAAACCCCAGATCGGAAACTTGAATACACGCTGCCCCAGGTCGTATGCCAGGCGATATATTTCCTTGTTGGCAGGATATGCGCTGTATGCGCCTGGGCGCGCCGGCTCCTTGGAAAGAATGATGTCCCGCACATTCAGTGTAAATGGGATAATGCGCATTTCGCCTTCATACTTGCCCTTCCAATAGCTGCCGACGATGCTGCCTTTCCCTGTGAGAGGGGTGATGCGCAGGTTTCCCTTGTAGGAGCCTGGCTTCATGTCCTCCGTGTTGATGTCAAACACCACGAAGCGGGCGGTTTTAGCTGGGATGCTTATTGTCGATGCCTCGTTCATCCGGGGCAATATGTCATACAAGGCGCCGGTGCCTGTCCCGTTGTCGCGTATTGCGACGGCTTCCCTGGCCGTAGTCCCGTAGAATGGCTCCGGCAACGCCGTCAGATACGAACCCGTGGTGGGCTTTTCCAAAGTGACCCTGTAGGTCTGTGTCAGCGATGTTGTGTTGGCTATTGCGACCACCAGGGGACGTATCTCGTTCACTGCCACGTCCAGGTGCATTTCCTTTGCATTTTCCAGCAGTGAATCTGGAAAATATGGCAAGGTGTTGTCATCAGTTATGCTGCCCTGTCCCACCAGGAATGTGTGCTGCGCCATTTCCTTCAGCTTTTCATTCTGGGCATCCGCCTTTTTCTGGGCATTGAACTTCTCATATTGCTCCCTGCTCATGTTTTCGGGATATGGCCCCAACTGAAGGAGGCAGAAGTTGGGCACGTCATGGAAACTGGTCCTCACCTTGGACCATGTCTGGACTTCCTTTGCGGCCACTCTCTGCCGCCCTACATTGAATGGGATTTGTTCCCCGTCCTTGGGACTGTCCCATCCCAGTGAGGCAAATGGTATTGATGCTTCGATTTCCCAGCCATCCGCAGTGATTTTTGCGTTGTGCTTCCACACCTCGTTTGTCTGCCCAGTCAGGCCGCGCCCAGTCCAGGTTCTTCCATTTGGCGCGATGACGAATTGAGTGAGCTGCCTGTCATTCTTGTTTGGGGCCGGGCCGAAGAATATTTCCACCACATCCCCTTTCCAGAGGTCCGCTTCGTCGGTGGAAGTCACCTTCACTGGCTCCTGACATTTGATCTTCAGGTTGATGTCATCCTTGTCGGAGGTGATATTGACGGAAGTGCTCGCCTTGATGGGCAGATATGAACGGTGAACCACAAAGTCCTTCAGGGTGCAGTTGGCCGTGCTGGCGATTTTGACTATCTTCAATGGCGCATTTCCCACAGGGGCACCCTGTGTCAGATTGGCAATTGACTTTTCCTTGACGACAATATTGTCAAACAGGACATAGTCACCGATTTTAAAGTGGAGAGGTCCCCATTCGGTGGATTCCCAGAATTGCAGGAACAAGGCAGCCCTCTCTGTCTCGCGACCTGTCTTGAATGTGCCTTTTATGTTGATCCACTCCTTTGTGGGTATTACTTTTTTGGGGTTGAAAGTCTTATTCTGGTAGAAGGTCTTTCCCTTGTCCCATCCGGCCCCTTTGATGCTAAGGCTTGGCGCCTCGCCCTTTATGTCTATGGAGTATTCATATACGGTTTCTGGCTTGCATGGGAAACCCACTGTCTTGGTGCCGCCGATGAAGAGAGAGGCATGCGCCACTTCATATTTGTCCTTGGCGATCCTGACCAGCTCGAACTTGCCGCACTTGTTCCAGGTTAGGTCTTCTGTGAACAAGCTGACCTTGCCGCCATTCAGATGGCATTCCTGCCTGAACGCCTTTTCATCAATGTCATTGATGGAACCCATCTTGATTAGATTCTGGGCATGCAGGGATGCAATTCCCAGAAGCATGACGGAAAACGCAAGGCAGATTCTTCTTATGCGATTCATGTGACTCCATCAATCAGTTGAATTATGAATTAATAGTTTCCTTTGAATTTCAGGTATTTTTTGTACAGTATGTTATTCTCATCCCGCCAGCATACGAAGCCATAGTTGGGTGAACAGTACTCGCTTAGAGCCACGTCGATATATTCTCCGTAAGTAGTGTCTGCTGATTAATTTAATTTCTTGCTTGAAATAATGATAAATTCATTATATTATGTGCAAAGATAATGGAGTGATATCCTCAATTACCCTGCACAAGCCCATGTACAAAGCCCAATCAACCCGCCAGCTTGCCTTT
>JAFZZD010000718.1 GCA_017615955.1 Victivallales bacterium | reverse complement strand
AGTCCACAGTCCACAGTCCACAGTCCACTATGAAAAGGAGAATGCAATGCAAAAGGAACATTACCAGCATATACATGAATACATTCGGGATTTGATGAAGAAAATCTACCGTCCGCCCCAGGGATTATTTCAGTATCCCTCGCTGGCGACGACAGCGGGCGAGTTCTATTCTGCAGGCATGTTTTCCTGGGACACGCATCACATGACGCTGCGCTTTGCGATGGACGGGCAGCCTGAGATGATGAAGTTTTTCCTGCTGACGATGCTGCAGTTCCAGAGAAGCGATGGTTTCGTGCCATGTGTATGCAGTTCCGTAGATGGTGGAAAGTACCAGAAGGATTTTCATGCGCAGCCGTTTTTGGCGCAGAACGCGGCGATTTACCTTGCCTATACTGGCGATGTGGAGGCCATTCGCGGCATTTTCGGCAAGCTGGAACTGTACTTGAAATACTGGCTGAAAAGCGCTGCGGCGCCATTGGGTCTTTTCCGTTGGCGCGAAACATGGATGTCTGGCTTCGACAATGAAATCGTGGGTACGATATTTCCTCCTGATGCAATTCTGCCGCCTGATTTGCCTTCGTTGCTATATCTGGAATGCCGTGCGATGGGTTATGTGGCGCGAAAATTGGGGCTGGACGAAGCCGATTACGACGAGCAGGCCGCCAAGATAAAGGATGCGGTCAATGCTGTCCTTTGGGACGAGGAGGCCGGCATATATTCCTTCTGGAACTTGTTGAGCGGAAAGTTGCAGACCAGCTGGCACGATGGCACGCTGAACTCCACGGTCGGCAAATACGCGTACATAAGCTGCCCCTCGCTGCTGACTTTGTTCTCAGGCGTGGCATTGCCTGACAGGGCAGGGCGCATCATACGCGAATATGTGCTTTCGCCAGAGCATTTCCGCAGTAGATACGGCATTCGCTCGCTGTCCAGATCAAGTGAATACTACAACAATGCCCGCTGGGGAAATCCGCCCCGCTTCGGGGACTTCAGGCGGCTGACCAACTCCAACTGGCAGGGACCAGTGTGGATACCGCTGAGCTGGTTTACATTCCACGGACTGCTGCGCTATGGCTTCAGGGACGAGGCCGCAAAGTTGGCTGACGACACGGTGGAGCTTGTTTGGAAATCACTTCAGGAACTGGGCTTCATGCGTGAAAACTACAATGCAGAAACAGGAGAGGGACTGTATGCGGACCAATTTGCCTCGTGGAACATTCTTTCCGACTGCTTCCACCGCTACTTGGATGAACCAGAAAATGCGCTGCCCATCTTTCCCTGGGAGTGACTGATTGCATTACTGGAATGCTTCAGCGAATGGTCGTGCTTCCAGCACATTCCTTCCGTTACCTCCCCTCTTCGCGCGCGCATACATTGTTTTGGGTAACTTCCCCCACCCACCTTCCGCTTCTAACATAGCCCCTGAAATCCAGGTTTGCAAGGGGGAAATCAAAGATGTATTCATTGCTACACTTTTTAGCGAAATCAATAAAATTTGCTAAAAAGTCGTGATTATTAATAGGCAAGGGAGAACATTTTCCAGCTGTACGGTTGTCGGGGGTGCCAGTGCGTCTCGCGCTGGAAAGAACCGCTCGCTCTGAATGTCGAAATTATTCGTTGCTGGTGTGTCCAGCGCGTCTCGCGTCCGAAAAGACCTGCCTGGCAATTTGCGGCAAGCAGTCTCCATGGCGCAATTGTATCATCTTGTGTAGTGGTTCTCCAGCACGCGACGCGCTGGCTACCTCCAACCGTACAGGTGGAATTTTATTAATGCACCTGCACATCATTTGGCGATGCATTGCTCTGCGGCCTTTTGGCGGCTCAATAAAAGTTGCATTCGCGCGATAGATTTTGGCGGGCTTTATGTTATATTGCGCCCGATTTTGTTTTTGGTTTAAAACTAGGAGATAGGCAATATGCTTTCAGAGAAAGAGATTATAGACAGGATGGTGAAGACAGGGGCTCTGCTGGAAGGGCATTTCCAGCTCAGGAGCGGGCTTCACAGCGACCATTATTTCCAGGCGGCGCTGGTATTGCAGCATACCTTGATCGCCGCTGAACTGTGCGCGGCAATGGCAGAGCCATGGCGCAATGAGGGCATAGAGACCGTGATTTCACCCGCAGTTGGCGGCATCATCGTTGGGCAGGAAGTGGGGCGCTCCCTGGGCGTCCGCGCAATCTTTGCCGAGAAGGACGACAATTCCAACCTGGTTCTGCGCAGGGGCTTCACATTCAGGCCAGGCGAACGTGTGCTGGTGGCGGAAGACGTGGTGACTAAAGGCGGGCGTGTGCAGCAGACGCTGGACCTGGTGCGCGGCTGCGGCGCAACGCCAGTGGGCGTGACCGTTATGGTGGACCGCAGCGACGGCACCGTGGATTTCGGCCTGCCATTCAAGTCCTTGCTGAAACTGTCCTTGGAGACATTCCAGCCAGAGAATTGCCCGCTTTGCGCAAAGAACATGCCTATAGACCATCCAGGCTCGAAATAACATAACCATAACAATATTACAGAATCAATGATCAGCTGGTTACTTAAGAAAATCTTTGGAGACAGGAACGCCAGGGCGCTGCGCAAGATGCAGCCTCTCCTGGAAAAGGTGAATGCGCTGGCGGAAGAGTACAAGTCCCTTACTGACGCGCAATTGCAGGCGAAAACGGACGAATTCAAGGCCCGCCTGAAGAATGGCGAGACCACGGACCAGCTTCTGCCAGAAGCATACGCCACCGTGAAGGACGCGTGCCGTCGCCTTTTGGGAAAGACCTTGAATGTGACGGGGCATGACATCGTTTGGGACATGGTGCCTTTCGATGTGCAGATCCTGGGCGCCATCGCCTTGCACCACAGGAACATCGCCGAAATGGCGACTGGCGAAGGCAAGACTCTTGTAGCAATCATGCCGCTGTACCTTAATGCGCTGACCGGGCGGAACGTGCAGCTGGTGACCGTGAACGACTACCTGGCGCGCCGCGACTCCCAGTGGATGGGCTTTGTCCTGAAATGGCTTGGCCTTACAGTGGGATGCCTGCAGAATGAAATGAACCCGGACCAGAGACGCCAGCAATATGCCTGCGATGTCACCTACGGCACCAACAGCGAATTCGGCTTTGACTACCTAAGGGACATGGGCATGGCCGTGACCAAGGAGCATTTGGTCCAGAGGGACTACTTCTTCGCAATCGTGGATGAAATCGACAGCATCCTGATTGACGAGGCAAGGACACCGCTCATCATCGCAGGACCAGCCAAGGTCTCCACACATAAATACGATACTTACAAGCCAATTATCGCTGCATTGTTCTCCAAGCAGATGGCGATGGTGGACGCAATGCTGGCCAGCGCCAAGGCCGTCATCCAGAATGAAAACTCCACGCAGGAAGAACTGGAGGAAGCTTATATCAAGCTGCTCCAGGTGCAAATGGGAATGCCAAAGCACAAGGGCCTCATGGAAATGATGGAGGAGGCGGAAATAAGAAAGGCGATGGACCGCAAGGACCTGGAGGTACATACCGAAAACAACAAGCAGCTTCTGCATGACATGCAGGAGGACATGTACTTCACAATAGACGAGCGCAACAACGAGGCCAACCTGTGCGAGAAGGGGCGCAATTTCATCAGCCCCAACAATCCAGAGACATTCGTGATTCCAGATTTGCCGTCGCAACTGGCCTCCGTGGATGCGGACAAGACATTGGACGAGGCCCATAAGATGGAGAAGCGCCGCCAGTACCAGATCGAGTTCGACAACCGCTCCGAAGTATTGCACAACATCGCGCAGCTGCTGAAGGCGTATTGCCTGTTTGAAAAGGACACGCACTACATCGTCCAGGACAACAAGGTCATCATCGTGGATGAGTTCACTGGCCGCCCGCAGCCTGGCCGCCGCTTCTCCGAGGGACTCCATCAGGCTCTGGAAGCCAAGGAAAACGTGAAGATCGAGCGTGAAACTCAGACGCTGGCGTCCATCACCATCCAGAACTATTTCCGTATGTATGAAAAACTGGCGGGTATGACAGGCACCGCCGAAACCGAGGCAAACGAATTCAAGTCAATCTACAATCTTGACGTGGTGGTGATCCCAACCAACAAGCCATGCCGCAGAATCGACATGGACGACCGCGTTTACAAGACACAGCGCGCAAAATACAATGCAATCATAAATGAAATCATAGAATGCAACAAGAGAGGGCAGCCTGTCCTTGTGGGCACGATTTCAGTCGAGGTGTCAGAAATACTCAGCAGAATGCTGAAGCAGAAAGGCGTGATTCACAATGTGCTGAACGCTAAGCACCATCAGAGCGAGGCCGAAATCGTCGCCAGGGCAGGGCAGCTGGGCGCAGTCACCATCGCAACCAACATGGCAGGACGCGGAACGGACATCAAGCTGGGGCCAGGCGTCCTGGAAAAGGGAGGCCTGCATGTCATCGGCTCCGAAAGGCATGATGCCCGTCGTATTGACAGGCAGCTGCGCGGGCGCTGCGCACGTCAGGGCGACCCTGGTTCGTCACGCTTCTATGTCTCGTTTGAGGACAATCTGATGCGCCTGTTTGCGTCGGACCGGATTGCCGCCATCATGGGCAAGATGGGGCTTTCAGACGATGACGAACTTTCCCATCCTCTGTTGAACAGGACCATTGAAAGTTCGCAGAAGAAGGTGGAGCAGCAGCATTTTGCTATCCGCAAGCATACTTTGGAGTATGACGATGTGATCAACAGGCAGCGTGCTTCAGTTTATGAGCAGCGCAGGAATGTGCTTATGACGGATAATCCGACGGATATCCTGCTGGACTATTTCTACACAGCCATCGGCGAGCATGTGGACGAATGCTACGCCCGCCGCATCAAGCATGTGCCAATCGACTTCAGCTATCTTAAGAATTGGCTTGCCAAGACAGTGCCTGTTGCGTTCCCTGATGAATTGTTTGTCGAGGAGGATGACGGCACTGACTTCAGCGGCAAGCATGACGCGGAGGCCGCGCCCGCATACGCGAAGAAGGTGCTGGCCATTGTGGAGGCGGCCTACAATGTGAAATGCCAGGGCTGGCCCGATGAGATGCGCAGCTGGTTCGAGCGCTCCGTCATGCTTTCCACCATAGATTCCAGGTACCAGGACCATCTGTATGCCATGGACGCGCTGCGCCAGAGCGTGCACCTGCGTTCCTACGGCCAGAGAGACCCGCTGGTGGAATACAAGCAGGAGGCCTTCAAGATGTTCAACGACCTCATGACTAACATGACGGAGGACATCATTACCAAGTCGTTCCGCTTGCAGGTCATCCAGATGGCTGAAGAGAGGGCGGACAATGGCGAGGAAGACGAAGAGGAAGATGAACAGCCGACAGCGGCGCCGACGTCTTTGTCGCAGTTGCCCAACATCACCGTTACGGCACCTCAAATGCGGGGCGATACATTCACGACACGCAGTGATCTAGCCGATGTAATGGGTGGCGGGACAAGACCCGCCAGGCCAGTTGGACGCCCTAACATGCCTATCACCCGTGACCATGAGAAGATAGGACCCAATGCGCCATGTCCATGCGGTTCGGGCAAGAAGTACAAGAAATGCTGTGGGCGCTTCAAGTAATGTCCTATGAGAGTTTTGTTGCAACGCATAAAGCATGCCTCGGTTGAGATTGACGGCGAGGTCGTAGGCAAGGCTGGGGCTGGACTTCTGCTTTTCCTGGGCGTCGGAAATGGCGATACCAAGGCCGAGGCGGATTTTCTGGTGGAGAAATGTGTCGGGCTGCGTATATTCGAGGATGCGGAGGGTAAGATGAACCTCTCCTTGGCCGATGTGGGAGGCGAGATACTCCTGATTAGCCAGTTCACATTGTATGCTGATGCCCGCAAGGGAAGGCGCCCCTCGTACACGGACGCGGCGCCGCCACCTGTGTCGGAGCCACTCTACGAATATTTTGCACAACGCCTGCGGGATGCCGGCGTCCATGTCGAGACAGGGCGTTTTGGTGCTGACATGAAGGTGTCCCTCCTGAATGACGGTCCCGTGACCATAATGCTTGAAAAGGAACATGAGCGATAATACCGAAGAATTAGGGCGCGTATGGAATGTGGACACGGCCAACGCCGTTTCCGCTGCATTGTGCCAGCAGTATGACAGGGGCGCTGGCGTCAGCTATGCGGAGCGCTTCTCAATTCCCCAGAGGGCTGCCATAATCGACATACTGGAAGACCTTTCCGAACTGCTTTTCCCCGGCTACGCGGGACGGCGCAATATCAGCTCCTTGGGCGAGTATTTCAGCACAGGCACTTTGCTGGACAGCGTGCACACGAAGCTGACCGCACAGATCCGCATGGCGTTCTCCTACAAGTGCGATGAAAGGCAGCTTGGCGTGGATTGTGAAAAGCATTCATCGGACGTGGCTGCGGAATTGCTGAAGAAACTGCCCGATATAAGAAACCTGCTTATGGATGATGTGCAGGCCGCAATAGACGGAGACCCCGCAACACAGTCCGTAGATGAGATTATCTTGGCGTATCCTGGCTTCAAATGCATCTGCGTGCACCGAATTGCCCACGAACTTTATGTGGCGAAAGTGCCATTGCTGCCACGCGTCATGAGCGAATACGCCCATACCATAACAGGTATTGACATAAATCCAGGTGCGCAGATCGGCAGGCACTTCTTCATCGACCATGGCACAGGTGTCGTGGTGGGCGAGACTGCGGTAATTGGCGACAATGTTAAGCTGTACCAGGGCGTCACCCTGGGTGCCTTGAGTTTCCCGAAGGACGCGTCTGGCAAGTTGCTTAAGGGGCACAAGCGTCATCCAAACATCGAGGACAACGTGACCATCTACGCTGAAAGCACCATACTCGGCAATGTTACCATAGGGCATGACAGCGTGATTGGAGGCAACGTATGGCTCACCGAAAGCGTTCCCCCATTCAGCAAGGTAACCGTCGAGCCAGCCAAGGTCTCCATTGTCTCCAAGAAATCCGCCCACTAAATACAACGCCCATTATGTGAGCGCCGAAGATTATGTGAGCGCCGAAGCGGCGCTCACTCAAGTTGAGCAACTTGTTTGATTCCACCTGTTGGATAAGGCGCAGGTTGGCCAACCTGTTCGGGAAGCCTGGGGCTTTGCCTTGTCGGTTGCTTAACCTGAGTGAGCGCCGCTTCGGCGCTCACATAATAGCGTCGCTTCGGCACTCGCATAATTGTTTTTGCAGCAGCCTTTGTGGATAAAAAAATGTATTGTTATGGAAAAGGACATATTGAAAGTCGTTGATTTTCGTGTCAGTTTCGAGCATGAGGGCAAGTTGCATCCCGCCGT
>JAFZZD010000717.1 GCA_017615955.1 Victivallales bacterium | reverse complement strand
CTATGTCCAGCACAATAAAAAGGCGCTCACATCTTCTTAAGACGCTCGCTAATGCGCCGACGCATAAGAAAACCAGCCGCCAGCCCAAAAACAGCGCCGCCAAGATGGGCGCAATATGCGACGCTTGAACCTTCAGAGAACCACAGCGCCATGATGCCCTGATACAGCATCCAGAGAGCAAAGGCTCCCCAGGCGGGAATGTTCACCCACCCGATGCGGAAATAAATGCGGTACATCAGCGAGAGTCTGACTTTGGGGAAGAAAACAGCGTATGCCGCAATGATGCCTGAAATGAAGCCGCTGGCACCCACGCAGGGCACAGACGAGTCAGGCGCAAAGCAGATATAAAGACCTGTGGCCGATAATTCCGACGCCAGAATCAGCCCCAGATACAAGGGCACACCAAGGGCATCCTCCACATTGTCACCGAATATCAACAGAAAATACAAGTTGCCCAACAGATGCCAGAAGCCGCCATGGAGAAACATAGAGCTAAGGAAGGTCAGTCCATAATGGCGAAAGCAGTCCGCAGGAATCATTCCCCACTCCTGGATCACGGCAGACAAATTGCCCAGGCTCAACAGGAATGCCAACACGCAGAGCGCCGCGATGCTCCAAGTGCACCATGGCCGTGAGTTAAGCAGAGGCGCATTCCTCTCCATGGGAAACCCCAGCACCCCAGCGAGAACTCCCCAGGCATTGTCAGGCGCTGACGACTCTTTATTCTCATTCTCTATTGCATGAAGAGCCAGAATCTCCCTTGCCCTTGCAGGCAACTCATTCTTTTCCGGCGGTGGGGGCGGCGATGGCAAGGCCTCCAGCTCATTGGGATCAAACCACAAAATCTGGCAACGGCAGCATATATCCAGCTCCAAATCATGTTCTTCGGGTGTCACGTGTATCAGTGACATGCGATGCCCGCATTGAGGGCATACGCCGCCATTCCCCTCTGGTGCCTCCAATGCCTTGCACCAGAGGGCATTGGCAAACTGAGGATTTCCGCACAGCTGCCTCACCGCTGACAGCGTCAATGAACGGCCATGACCTTGCGGGCAGTGATAGCTGACCTTGCCCTGATAAAGGGACTTTACCAGAGCCTGGCCGCAGCGTGGACAATTCATGTTCAGCATCGTCTCATCTGATTCTCAGCATGCGTCCGTTTCTCGCCAGCGTGGTCAGCTGGTCCGCAGCATACGAAAGTGCGCCGTTGACATAGACCTGCTCCACTCCCTCTGCCACGTGGGTGGGATTACCGTAATCGACCTTGCAGTCAAATCTTTCCAGATCCAGCAGCACCATATCGGCGAAATAGCCTGGTGCAATCATGCCGCGCCTGTCCAGCTTGAATTTTGCGGCTGGAAGCGCGGTCATTCTGCGAATAATGGATTGGTATGAGCAGTTCTTGGCTGCGATGCGGAAAAAGCTGGGGCAAGTGCCGAATGCACGGGGATGCGTGCTGTTATCCCCGAATACGCGGATGCCGCTGTCACTACCGCAGACCACGTATGGCTTGGCAAGTATCTTCTCCAGGTTTTCCTCGCACATTGAGCCGTAGGCGGCGCTGGGCGAATCGCCTTCGGCAAGCAGCGCCACGACCGCCTCGGCAGCAGTGCAGTGCATTTCCGCGCCGATTTCCTCAAGGTTCTTTCCAAAGAAGGGCTTGTGCTTGGCAAATGGGGAATTGACAACGATAACCCTGTTGAATGGTGTCCTGGTCCCCTTCTCTAATGCGGCAACCAGCTCCTGACGGTATTCGGCAGATTCCTTGAGGTGTGTGCAAAGCGTGGCCGTGTCAATGTCACTAAACGGGGCTGGCACCATCATGCGCAGAGATGTGCTGGAGTAGATGTAGGGATAACGGTCCGCCAGCACGTCCATTCCCTCCGCCCGAGCCTTTTCGATGAGGGAGAATACAGCATCAATCTTAGACCAGTTGTTTTTGCCTGCTGTCTTCAGGTGGCTGATTTCCAGGCTGTTGTCCCCCGCCTTTGCGATTGTAATCGCCTCCTCTATGGATTCCAGAAGACGGTCTCCCTCGCTGCGAATATGGGTGGCGTATGGCTTGCCAGTCCCTTTCAGGAGCGTGGCCAGTTCGCAGACCTCATCGGTCTGGGCAAAGCGTCCAGGAAGATAGTAAAGACCAGAGGAAAAACCGCCAGCGCCATTGTCCAGCGCATCGGCAAGAAGCTCCTTCATCTGGCGCATCTCATCCTTTGTCGGGGGACGGTTCTCGTAACCCATCACGTGTATGCGCAGGGCATTGTGCCCGCACAGGTGCACGGCGTTGACGGCGATGCCGCTCTTGTCAATATAATCCGCGAAGGCCGCAAATGAGCCATAGCAGTCCTTGTATCCGTCGGCGGCCTTCTTCGCGCCAGTGAGATAGTATGAGGAACCGCAATTCCCCGAAATGTCTGTAGTCACTCCCTGTGAGATGCGGGAGTCAGCCGAAGGCACTCTGGCATAGTTGGATTCGGAGTGGGTATGCACGTCAATGAAGCCGGGGACCAGGTCCTTGCCTTTGCCGTCCACAAGCGTCGCTCCTGTCTTGCTGAGTTTTCCGCAGTCCGCGACCTCCACGATCTTGTCATCCTTAACGGCCACATCTGCCATAAAGGGGGCCTTGCCGCTACCGTCATACAGCTTGACATTTGTAAAAAGAAGTTCGTTCATTATTGCATTCCTCTGTTTTGGGTTATGTCTGCGCGAAAGATAGCACACATAAAGAGAAAAACAATTTCCCCTTTGCGTTTCCATGCGCCGAAAGCGTCCATGTGAGCGCCGAAAGTGTCCATGTGAGCGCCGAAGCGGCGCTCACTCAGGTTGAACCAGCGATAGTGCAAAGCCCCAGGCATCTCCGTACAGGTTGGTCAACCTGTGCGGAAGTCCAACTGACGAAAAAATACAAGTTTCTCAACCTG
>JAFZZD010000716.1 GCA_017615955.1 Victivallales bacterium | reverse complement strand
GGGCTATGTTAGAAGCGGAAGGTGGGTGGGGGAAGTATCCCAAAATAAGGTATGCGCGCGTGAAGAAGGGAGGCGCAGAAGGACAGGTGCTGTGAACCAATATCATTCGGCGAGGCATTACTCCCATATAAGTCATTCCCTTATATAAGTCATTCCCTTATACAATTTGTGTTGGTATGTCTTTTTTATTGAAAAGGGCAGATTACATTATGCAGAAAATGCTCTGGCGACGTCAATTATACAGGAGAACAACTTAATGGAACGCAAATGGAAGGGGATCTGGCTGAAGAAGAATCTGCAGCGCCCGCATTTCAAGGAAGATAGTCAGCTGCCCTATTTCCGGGGCGAGTTCACCGTGCCAAAAGGCGCGAAGCGCATAGTTGTGTATTTGTGCGGGCTTGGCTTCCATCAGCTCTACATAAACGGCGCGCTTGCAGACGACCGCTTCTATGCGCCCAGCCTTTCGCAGTATGACTTCCATGCGGGATATGTGGAATACGATGTAAGCGCACTGGTCAAGGAAGGGCAAAATGCCGTTGTGGTGCAGCTGGGGGACGGCTTCTACAACTGCCGCAACCAGTGGAAATACACGGTGAACTTCAGTTCCTGGAGGGAGGCGCCTTGCATGATTTGCGACGTGGAGGCGGATGGAAATGTTATCGCCTGCTCGGGTTCCAAGTGGCGTGTCAAGGGCGGCCCCATTGTGCGCAGCTGCCACCACGAGGGCGAGATATACGATGCGCGTCTGGAACTGCCGCGTGAGGCGTTTCTGCCTGGCTATGACGACAGTGCCTGGGATTTGGCGGCGCAGTCCTTGCCGCCTGGAGGGCGTATTGTCAAGGAGGAAGGCGAGCCTTGCCGCATAATACGCAGGTATGACGCGAGCGAGATGCACGATGCCCCAGCAGGCACCCGCATGTTCGACCTGGGGCAGAACATAGCTGGCGTCGCGGAACTGGAGTTGGAAGGCGAGGCAGGCACCGTGCTTGACATCCGCTATGGCGAAATGCTGGATGACAAGGGCCAGCTTGACAGGTCTGGCTATGACATGGGCATTAAGGAATGCGAGGCTGACAGATACATAATGAAAGGCGGCGGCAAGGAGGTCTGGCATCCCACCTTCGTATGGCATGGCTTCCGCTATGTGGAAATCCGTGGCGCCGCAAATGTCAAGATCCACCGTGTCACAGGGCTTTTCATAGCAACGGACATGAAGTGCATGGGCAACTTCATTTCATCGGGAAAAATTCTGAACAAGGTGCAGGAAATCACCCTCAACAGCTACCTCGGCAATTTCATGGGAATACCCACCGACTGCCCCACCCGTGAGAAATTCGGCTGGACTGGAGACGCGGCCTGCGCGTTGGAGGTTGGATTGTGGAACTTCGACTGCACGCATGGTCTGGACAGGCTGGCCAGGATAATCTCGGACCTGCAGCGGCCTGACGGCAACTTCCCCACACACGGCCCTACCACGCTGTGGGGCTTCGGCGAAAGCAATCCGGGCTACAGCCGCTATATGTACGACTTCTGCTACATGAACTACCTCTTCAGGGGCGATGACGCCCCAATGCGCCGCTACTACGACGCGTTGCGGAAGGGAATGGACTTCTTCGAGGAAATTTCCCGTGAGGACAACCTGATACACACATTCGGCTATGGAGACTGGTGCAATCCAGACTATTTTCCAGGAAACAAAAACGCTCCTACCAGAAGTCCAGTTGCCATAGAAAGCTGCTTTTGGTTCACGATTCTGAAGGAAATGTCCTACATCTGCCAGCATCTTGGGCATGAGGACGATGCGCGGCATTACACGGCTCTGGCGCAGGATGTGAAAGAAGCGATACTCGGCTGCTTCTACAATGCGGAAGACGCCATTTTTGACGAGGGCTTCTGGAGTTCAACGGCGCTGGCGCTGAATGCGGGCGTGATTCCAGAGCAGGGCAGGGCGGCACTGGCTGCAAAGCTGGTGGAGGACGTGCGCCGCAATGGCCATAAATGCAGGTTCGGCATTGTGGGCGCACAGTGCGTGCAGGTGGCACTGTCAGAGGCGGGCTATGCCTCGGACGCATACAGGATGGCCGTGCAGCCAGAATATCCTGGCTGGGGCAATCTGGTGGCGCGTGGAGCCACCACGCTCTGGGAAATGTGGGCTGGCAATGCCTCCTGCAACCACATAATGATGGGCGGCGTGTCCGCATGGATGTACAGGTGCCTGGCAGGAATGTATCCCATTGAGCCTGGCTTCAGCAGAGTCAGGCTGTCGCCAGCGCTCATACCAGAACTGGAGGAGGTGTCTGCCACCCATGAAACGCCGCTGGGCACATTGTCCTCCAAGTGGGTGCGCGATGGCAGTCAATATAGATGCACATTCCAGGTGCCGAAAGGCGCAGTTGCCGAGGTGCGGCTTCCAGGCGTCAGCGAGAGCATCCAGGGCAATGCGGAGTATGTGGTGACAGTGGAGTAGTGGACAGTTGACAGTGGACAGTTGTGCCTGCAAGACGCGTATGGCGGTCACGCGTCCTGACGCGCGGCCAATGGCCGCGCGGAATAGTGTGCCCTGCGGAGCAGCACTGGACTTTTAACAGTCCACTGTCCACTGTCCACTAGCAATAAATAAAAGAGGAGAGATGGCAATGAAGCAAGTACCGAGACCTGAATATCCAAGGCCCTCCTGGCGCAGGGAGGAATGGCTGAACCTGAACGGGGAATGGGATTTTGCCATTGATGCAAAGGCGCAGCGTAATGAGCAGAATGTGGACTTTGACCAGAAGATCCTGGTGCCATTCTGTCCCGAAGCCAAGTTGTCGGGTATTGGCAACACCGATTTCATGGAAGTGGTGTGGTATCGGAGAAAAGTGACTGTGCCAAAAAAATGGCAGGGACGGCGTCTGCTCCTGCATTTCCAGGCGGTGGACTATGATGCCACGGTCTGGATTGACGGCGAACTGAAATACACACATCGCGGCTGCTTCACGCCATTCACAGTGGATTTGGGAACCTGGGGCAAGGGCAGCTTCACCATAGTTCTGCGGGCGCAGACCTTGCGGGACCGGAACAGGCCCCGCGGCAAGCAGTCCGAACAAAAGGATAATCATCATTGCTGCTATACGCGCACTTCGGGTATATGGCAGACTGTATGGCTGGAACCCGTGGGGGATGTTTATATGAAGCGTCCGCGCATAACGCCTGTGGCGGAAGGCTTCTATGTGGAAACGCCGTTGACAGCCAACAAGGCGGGCTGGAAAGTGCGCGCCAGCGTGAAAATCGGCGATGACGTCGTGTGCACGGCGGAGGCCAGCGCGGTCTCCAGTTTCGCGCCTACCTTGATGTTGCGCATTCCAAAGAGAAAATGGCATTTCTGGTCACCAGACGAGCCATTCCTGTATGGGCTGGACTTCGAGCTGCTGGACGATAAGGGCAAAGTGCGCGACACCGCGCAAAGCTACGGCGGCCTGCGCTTCATCACCATAGACGGCACTTGTATGATGCTCAACGGAAAGCCCATGTACCAGCGCCTGGTGCTGGACCAGGGCTATTATCCTGACGGCATCTGGACGGCGCCCAGCGACGAGGCACTGGTGAATGACATTATGCTCTCCATGGAGGTGGGCTTCAATGGCGCCAGGCTGCACCAGAAGGTGTTCGAGGAGCGTTTCCTCTACCACGCCGACCGCCTGGGATACCTGGTATGGGGCGAATTCGGTGACTGGGGCACGTCATGGTTTATGGACAAACAGCCAGAAGCCAGCCTGTATCAGCCTGGCGTGTCAATGCTGGGACAGTGGCTTGAGGAATTGGAGCGGGACTACAGCCATCCTTCTATCGTGGGCTGGTGCGGGCTGAACGAGACCCATGTCCGTAAACTGGGCGAGGCGGATAACAAGTGGCTGCTTATGGATCTGACGAAGGCGGTCTTCCTGGCAGCGAAATGCACTGACAAGACGCGCCCCGTCCTGGACGCATCAGGCTATGTGCATTTCATGCTGGAAACCGATGTGTTTGACACACATGACTACGGGCAGCCAGACGAGGTCGCCGCGCATCTGGCGTCGTACGAGCCGCCATGCATCTGCGACACATACTGCGAGAAAGTGCATTCGCAACCATGGCTGGGGCAGCCATTCTTCATAAGCGAGATCGGCGGCATCGGCTGGCCTGTGAAGAAGGGCGACTTCTCGTACGGGCCTACGCCAAAGACGACGGACGAGGTGCTGGACCGCTTCACGCGCCTCATTGCCGCCATCAAGGCGGACAAGCGGGTGTTCGGCTACTGCTATACCCAATTGACCGACGTGTATCAGGAGACAAACGGCCTGTACTACTTTGACCGCAAACCCAAGTTCGACGCCGCCAAACTGCGGGCAGCACAGCTATAGCATTTGGACGCTGCTTTGCGGGGGCACGGTGCTCTGCGCGGCCATTGGCCGCGCATCAGGACGCGGGACTTCCAT
>JAFZZD010000715.1 GCA_017615955.1 Victivallales bacterium | reverse complement strand
TACAGGACTTCCCCTGACAAACTGCCAAGCTCCACCTCGTATGGCTTGTTTGGGAACAGGTCGAAGAAGTTATCCCCGATTGGCGCATTTCCATTCAGGTCAATACAGACACCAAGCACTAGCTTGTCTGCCCTGTAGATGGCCTTTGTGCCACGATGCTCAATGCTGATGTCACATTTGACCAGTCCCAGTTCACTGTATTTGGATTCTATGAAACGCCGCCGCGCAACTGGTTCGCCCTCAGCCTTCAGTTCCGCGTATGGAATGAAACCAGCCTCTGGAATGGGCATGCGGACAATCTCAATGGAGCAATTTGGCGCAAGATTGACATTTTTGCTGTAGGTAAGGTACTTGCCGTCAGGCGTAAATGCACCGTACTCCAGCACAGCAGGCAGTTCCTTCAGCCGTTCATTGATGCCGTAGAAGACCAGTTCACTGTCCTCTTTCACAATGTCCACCGCAACGGGTGCAAACGAGCGCCTGACAGGATGGAATGAAGGAGTGCGGTTGCGCAGGTAGTCCACAATTGTCCAGCTGCGCACCATTGGCCAGCAGTCATTGTACATCCAGAACAGCGCCCCTGATGAACTGAACATGCGACGGCGGAAATTCAGAATGTACTCCGTAAGTGCCTCGCCCTGGCAGAAACCGCCATAGTAAACATAGTCGCGCACGGTCAGGGCCGCTGGATTCATGTCAAAACGCTCATTCAGCATAAGGTCAGGCGAATTCTTTTCTCCATGTGCAATGGAGTTTTCGTGCAGTTCCCAGTCAAAACTATGCAGGAAATCCTGTCCAGGAGAGAAGCATTTCATCATATTTGGCAGACTTGTCGGCCCTAGGATGCCTCCCTCAACTGCAAAACGACACTCCTTGGTGCGGTACAGGAAATAATCACGACTGCTGAATCCAATAAACCAGGGATGCTGGTCGCCGACGATGTCGCTGTTGTCATCCGTGTAGTCAAATGAGTACGGACTGGTCGGCTGGTAGTATCTGCTTTCACCTTCGGCACGCAGTGTTTTAGGCAGCAGCCACTCGTACAGTTGTGCATCTGGATAATTTATGCCCTGATTGGCTTTTCTTCCTAGCCAGCCGACTTCGTTGTTGCCCGCATACACTACCAGAGACGGGAAGCGAGACAGGCGCCGTATCTCGTATGTGATCTCAGCATTGTAATTGTCGGCAAATTCAACGTCAAAGCCAGGATAGGCGGAGCCGTCACTGATGAAATCCTGCCAGACCATAATCCCGAATCTGTCACACAGTTCGTAGAAATCATCTGTCCCATAAAGTCCTCCCCCCCAGATGCGGAACATATTGAAATTTGCCTCCAGCGCCAACTCTATCAGTTTCCGATTGACATCTGTGGTAAAGCGGGATGCCAGTATGTCAGGCGGTATGAAATTGCTTCCCTTTGCAAAGACCTTGATGCCATTCACGCTCAATGTGAAATAGTTGCCCTCCTTGGGATGCCTGGACTGGTCAACCACGACATTCCTGAAGCCGAAGTGCTTTCGAATGACAATGTCCTCCGAGTCTGCCTGGGTGATGACAATCTCCAGCGTGTAAAGATTCTGTGGACCGTAGTTCCTTGGATACCAAAGTCTTGGATTCGCCACATCCAACTCCAGTTCAGCGCATTGAGAACCGAATGGCAACTGTCCTGAGACAACGGCACAGTCCCCCGTCTCCAGTACTTTTACCGTCACGGAGTACTCTATGCCATCATTATTATTGTACAAGAATTGCCGAATGCGAACATGTCCACGGCGGTAGTCATCACTCAATGTGGCAAAAATGGACTGTTCATCCGCAAATACGCCGTTAGTGATCTCAATTCTGCACGATTTGTAGATGCCCACATTCAGCAGTTGCGGCGACCAGTCCATCTCAAAGGACGACTGCGGTTTACGCAGCCACACCTTTTTCCCCAGTATGCCCCCCAGGCGACCGTCTGCCTCAGGGCAGTAACCTGTTTGAACCGCCTTCTTGTTGCCGTAAATGACACCGCTTTCTATGTTTACCGAGAGTCTGTTTTCACCAGGCGTGACCATCCCCGTGATGTCCAGGCGGCATGGCGTGTAGAAGTTGTTATGCTTTCCTGCGCTTTTTTCGTTGACAAATATCTGGGAAGTCAGGTCCAGCCCCTCAAAGACCAGCCGTATTTTTTTTGCGGCATCCTGTTCGGACAACTCAAAGGTCCTTGAGTAGTTCCACATCATCTCTTCAATCCACCGTGCATTCAGCAAGTTGTGCCCCTCGTTCAGGTCGCCAGTCAAATGCCGCATCGCCTCATGCACCGTACCTGGAACCTGTGCAGCATAATCTTGGACAAAACGCTGTGCCTGCGGCCATTCCTGGCAGCGCCCACGCATACCAGTTGAGTACTTTAACCGCCATTCTCCATCCAAAGACACTTCTTTCATCATGCAACCTCTCTTCTATCATCAATGTGATGGAATAATAGAAGCAAACAAACTGGTGTCACTCCTCCAGGCAGTTGTAGGTGTTGAGCATGTATCGGACAATGTCGAGCATCAGTTTTTCCGAACGCATTTTGAACTCGATTGGCAACATTCCCAAACGGTCGAACTCGGGGCCTTTCGTCTCGAAATGCGGGCGGTGGCAGAAGCAGAAGGTCTGCGGCACAGGGATGCTGAATGCCTCGAGCGTGAAATAGCCCTTGTAACCGACATCGACAAGGCCTTTGAGGATGGCATCGTAGTTGGTGTTTCCCGTGAACGGCGCGAGATGGAAATCAATGCCGCGGTTGTTGTCGTGGATGTGGACGGCCATCAGGCCGTCGCCCATGTCCATGATCGCCTTGTATTGGTCGACGCCGTGGCAGATCGCGTGGCCGACGTCCCAGCAGCAGCCGAACATCAGGTGGTTGCCGAGGCGTTGCCGCAGTTCGTTGAAATCGGTGCCCTCGAAAATGAAATAGGAAGGACAGTTCTGTCGGCAT
>JAFZZD010000714.1 GCA_017615955.1 Victivallales bacterium | reverse complement strand
GTCCACAGTCCACAGACCACTAACAACTATTTCATTCCCAAGGCGGCGCAGAGTTCGTCCAGCAACGCTTCTGAAGGCCTGTCCTCGAATATGGGTGCGGGTGCCTCTGCCGCCACGCCGCGCAGGAAGAAGTATCGTATGCCGCCGAAATTGTGCTCCCAGGAGTATGCGTCCCCCAGTGTCTCCTTGAGGTAGCGGTGCAATACTGCGGAATACAGCAGGTATTGGAGGAAATAGCCGTGCTTCGCCATTTCCTTGCGAATACCCGAAGCATTGAAGTTTTCCTTCTTGCTGTCCAGTATGTTTGATTTCCAGTCCACGATGTAGAAGAAGTCGCCATTCTGGAATATCAAGTCAATGAATCCATTGAAGAAGCCATTTGGGATTGGCCTGTCCCAATCCTCCATTGCCTTGAGGAAATCCTCTTTTTCCGCATCGTCTTTCCAGTGCTTCTCAAGGATTGCCTTTATTGCCTGGGTTGTCTTGGCGGCGGCTGCGGACGAGAAGTCGAATTCCTGCTCGCTGAGGCGCTGTTCCCATCCGATCTGGGACAATTTGAACAGCTCACCGCTGGGGGAGGCGAGCGTATGGTCCAGCACCTTGCGCAGCATATCCACGGTAGTCTGAAGCAACTCGCCGTCCGCCGCATATCCGCAGCTGGCAAGTTCGTCCGCCGCAATTTGTGACAACTTATCGTCGCTTGCGTCAAAGGGTATTTTCTCCAGGATATTGTGCCAGCAAGTTCCTATGCGAGTGCCGCATGGCATATTGAAGATGGGCAATGCGGCTTCATTTTCCGCCTGCCGTCTCTGGCCGTTGTCGAGGCTGTCATCGTCCCTGCCGTCCTCATTTTCATTTTCCTTTGCGGAAGGCGAAAGGGAGGAATAACTTCCCTTGGTGGGGAGAAGATTGAACTTGGCGGGATGCAATGCCTCCTTTGGCTGCGGTTCCTGTTCCAGAACCTGCCTGTATTTGGAAATGCCGCCCTGGATGCCATTGGCGTCAAGCCACTGGATCGAGGGGACATTCATTGCCTTGCCCAGCAGATATCCCAGTGGCTCCTTGCCGGCATCAACACTTGGCGTAATCAGGATGGTGCGCTGCACGGCACGTGTCATGGCCACGTACAAAAGGCGCATCTTCTCCTGCAATAGTTCTTTCTTTGCCTTGATCTCGGCGCTGCTGTTCCTTTTCTTTGCACCGTTTTTATCCAAGTCCAACTCGAACACCAGCTTTCTTTCCCCGTCATCCTGATGGTAATATGGAAGAGGGAACTTGTTTCTTGGGTCGTATGGACTCATGAGATTCCAGCATTCCGGCAGGAACACTATGGGGAATTGCAGTCCCTTTGACACGTGAATTGTCATGATCTTGACAGTATCGCCGTCCTTCTCCAATTCGCGCATGTATTCCTCGCTGTCGTCCTCCCCGCTTGAGGCCTGCCTGATGCACTCCTCAAGCCAGTCCAGAAGTTTCTCGGTGGATGGGCCGATCTTCTTGGCTGTGGCGAAGCACAGTTCCAGGAGCTGTGCCATGTCCGTCAGCATGCGTTCACCATCTTCCATAGCCGCGATACGCGTCTTGTACCCAAGACCTTCAAGTTTCGCCATCAATGCGTAGAAGCCACGTTTCTGCCAGGCCTCGCCCAGCTCCTTGAACAACTTGACATATTCCGCCATGGCCTCCGTGTTGTCGTCGCTGGCAATCTCCTCTGCTGGCGCACCGCCGAACACAGTGGCCAGCCCACGCCTAAGCACCATGCCATAAGGCTGGAGAATCGCCTCCAGAAAGGCAGACAACTCGTATGCCGCAGAAGTGGCAAACACATTGCCTGACTTGGCAATCACGCTGGGCACCCCTAGTTTCCGCAATTCTTTTTGCAACGCATTCTCCTGGGAATGGGTGTTCATCAGGACGGCGATGTCCTTTGGCGTGAATATGGGCTTGCCGTCTGCATCCCTTTCTGACAATATGCCAAGGATCTGTCTCACAAGCACGGACCTTATCGCAGCATGCCTGTCAGCGGAGGTTGTGATCTCGTCGGAGATTTTAATTATGCGGAATGGCTGCTCCAGGTCAGGCCCCTTGATTTTAGGTTCCTGCAGAACCTTGACGGTGCCTGGATAATCTATGTCGGAGCTGGAAAAGGTGTAGTGTACTACGCCTTGTTCATCCTGCACGTCCTTGAAAAGACCATTTATTGCCTCCATCAAGTGCTTTGTTGAACGGAAGTTGGTATTAAGGTCATGCTTCTTGAGGCCTGGAATGGCGCAGGCCTTCATGTAGGTGAAGATGTCGCCGCCTCGGAATGAATATATGGCCTGCTTCGGGTCGCCTACAAAGAACAAGGGCAGGTTACCCTCCAGGAAAACGCGGCGGAATATGTCGTACTGGACAGGGTCGGTGTCCTGGAATTCATCGATCAATGCGGCCTTGAAGTCCTGTCTCAATTTCCTTGCCAGGTCCTGGCCGTTTTCTGCTTTGAGCGCATCCCACAATGCCCTCAGCAAATCATCGAAGTTCTGCTTTTCACGGTGCGGGCGGTCCTTTTCATAATCATCCACGATTTTCTCCGCCACAGCCAGCGCAAGTCCCGCCCCCCTGGTGGGTTCATGATTGACAATGGTGTAATCGGCCTTGCCGCCAAGTTTATTGACATATTCCTGCAAAGTGCCCAGGGACAGGCCATTACTGGCGGCCTCGGGATGTTTGCGCCACCAGTCGAGGGCAAGCCTATTAAGTTCTGCAACCTTGTTGTCCTCGATTGTCATGGCCAGGTTGATGCCGGTCTCAAAGGCATAGCGTGCCAGCACTCTCTGGCAGAAGCCGTGTATGGTGGTGATGGCGGCATTGTCGAAATCCAGCAATGCCAGTTCCACCCTTTGCCTGGCCCTGTCCTTGTCAGCCGCACAAGCGATAAGCTTGTCCGCCCGCTCGTTGCGGCGTGCCGTGTCATCCTCATCCTTGCCGTCACAGGCCTCGCCTGCAAAGCGGTGCTGCAAATCCTTCAGGACGGCATGCAGCCGGTCCTTCAGTTCCTTGGTGGCCGCTTCAGTGAATGTCATCACCTGCACCTGGGAAACCTGGTAGTCATTCTCCATGATTATTCTGGCGTAGATGTTCTGGATGTTGTAGGTTTTTCCAGTGCCGGCAGAGGCGGCCACCAGATGGGTTCCGCTCATGTCGAAGCCAGGTTCCAGTATCTGCGTGTCAAATGTCATTTCCATATTTCCCTCCCTCCGTTATTTTTGAGTTGTCTTGCGCGTGAGATTCACCATGTCAGAGAGTGCCTTCTCCACTTCATCCAGCTGTAATTCCCCGTTTGATGCAAAGTCGCCGTATGAAAGCACATCTTCCGGCACTTTTGCCATTGCCAGTTCCACAAGCTGGGTCAGCTTTAGCTTTGCGTCTTCGGCCTCCACTGGGTCAAAGCGCGTAGCGGCATCGCTCGCCCTGAATACCACCGTGGCTATGTCGCCGCCGCCAAGCGCATTGTATGCCAGGTGCCTCACGTATGCGCCGTTCAAGTTCCCGTATGGGTCGAATATGACGCTGTGCTTCTCGGGTCCGCCAAGCGTCATCAGCGAGATTGTCTTGAACAGCATGGGAATGAAGACTTTTTCTCCGGTGGACAGCTCCAGCTCCAGTGAACAAGCTGTTGCCTTTTCGTTTTCATAGAGTTCATACGCCTTGGCAAAAGTCATTATGTCATCGCCCCAAATGCAATTCCTGGCATCATTATTGCCATACTTGAGTCTGCGGGAATGGTTGTTCAATGCATCGGCAATTGCGCTGCCCGCATCCTGCACTGTCGCAGCCTCGCCTGTCTCAACGGCAAGTTCAGCCAAATGCCTGTGCTGCTCATCGGAAGTTTCCTTCAATGACAAATATTCAATATGCCCCCATGACAAAGCCGCTCCAAATTGCTCGTCATCATTCAGATCAAAGCTATAATGCGGCTTAATTTTCAGGCGATGGACAAAGACAAACCGGCGCGGGTCATTGTAATACTCCTCCAATTCCGACAATGGCATCTCTGTTGGGCCTTTCTCGTTCAATTTAAACGCGGCAATCTGCGAGAATTCCCTTGGCTTGTCCTCGATTTGCAGCAAGGCAGCTATTTCCTGGCTTTCCCTGTCATACGTGTCGGGCAGTTCATTGCCCTGCCTGAAATAGGCGCGGCTGAATGTATGCAGAGGATGGCTGTATTCACGGAAGGCTATGCCTTTTGCCTTGAAATAGTCCAGCATGTCATTGAGCAGCACCGAGGATGGCTGCTTCTCGTTGCTGTGCACATCGGTGCCCACGAAGCTGAGGCGCAATTGCTCCCGCGCCCCAAGAGCAGCCTTCAGCATGGCGAAGGCGTCCCGCTCCTTGCTGCTAGCGTCAAAGTGGCTGGGATGCCTGCCAATGAGGTCAAAGGAAATGCGGTGCTCATTGTGGGGGAATGTGCCTTCGCTCATGCCGCAAATCCATACATATTTGTGGGGCGTGGCATAGCTGTTCTTCAACGGCGCGATCAAAACAGCGTCTGCAGGTGTCCTCATTCCTGGCGCATTGCTGCTTATGATGCCCTGCACAGCGGAAATAAAGACCTTCGCGTCAATAAGTTCGTCCTTCATTCCAGCGGCCTCGATGCTGCTGGCCGCCTTGTTTATGGCATTGCGTATTATAGCCAGATCGTACAGGTACTCCTGCTCGTCCGAATAGAATTTGTCAATGACGCCATTCAGCAGTTCCCTCAACTGCTCCAGTTTCCTTTCGCCTGAAAGTTCAGCTTTCAATGCCTTGAGTTCCTGAACGAAATGCCACAGCGCGGAAACAGCGGTGGCACGGTCCGCCTCCACATGCCCAACTGGATGAACTTGCTTTCCCGCCACATTGATGAGTGTGTCATTGTCTTCTGGGAAGCCATACAGCATTTCCGCGACGAGCCTGTCCAGTCCACGCTGCCAGGTGAAGGTGTTTTCCCTTGTGGTGTCCATTTGAAGTGCCTTCGCCACATCATCGTCGTCTGCACCCCAGTGTATGTTGGCGTTCGCCACCATGTTTTTCAGTTCATCCACTGCCTTGTCATCCAATCCCAGTTTTTCGCGGATTGCGGGCACTGACAGAAGATTGAACACCGCGCTTGCCTCGAAGCGGTTTTCGCCAAATGCCAGCAAGTCCCTGAAGGACTGGGTGAGCGGCGTCTCGCCCGAAGTGCCCTTGTCCACAGTGCATGGAATGTAGCCCTCCTTGGCTGCGTCCGGATTGAACACGGTCTCGATTATGGGCGCGTATGTCTCCCAGTCGCCGCACAGCACGATGGCATCGTGGGGTTTGGCATCCTTGTGTGTGGTGAAGAAGTCATGAAGCCCGTCTCTTATGGCCTCCAGCTCCCTGCGAGGCGAATAGCAGCGGTGCACCGCAATGTCAAGGTCCGCAAATGGTGAGCCTGACGCGTCCCCGGTTATTTTCACATCGCCCTCGACATCATCGAACAAGGTGCCCAATACCGCCCTAGCACCAGAGGCCATTGCACCCAGAAGGCGCTCTTCAGGTGAATCATAGTACCTGTCTTTGAGGTCCACGGCAAGTTCTGCAGGTATCTTTCCCTCCTGCAGCAGCCTGCGTATCGTTCGTTTGACTTCTTTTTCCGCAGGTGTGTCAGCCAGCCAGTCGCCCTGCGGATTGAACAGCCAGAATGTCATCGGAAATGCCTCGGCCATCTTCTCCAATATGCGCAATGTGGGTTCCGACATGAATGGCGTGTCGAATACATGTATCGCCATGTACTTTGGAAAACCGCAGTCCAGTGCCTTGTGCGCGTCTGCGCCAGGCTGGAACGCTTTCGCATAATCCTGGGCGTAGGTGCTGCCAAAACCTTCCTGAACCAGCATCCTGTACAGGACTGGCTGCCATGCGGGGACATCGCCGTCCACAATTTGCTGTTCCCAGTTGTTAAGCATCTGAAAACGGGAATTAAGATAGTCGTCATAGAGGCGCGCCAGCCTTGCCGACAATGCATAGCGGCGCTTTGCGATATTCTTTTCATCCTTCTTGAGGTAGGCAAGCAAAGTGTCCAGCTCGCTGCCCTCCTTTGCATTGGAAAGAATCCTGTAGATTCTCCAGGTGAGCACTTCCTGGGAATACGGATGCATGGAGGCCTTGCGCTCTCTCGGCGCCACGCCATGCACCTGGGCCTCCAGCCAGTCGTTGATGAATTCGGACAGCATGACAAAGTCCACATTCATCATCACTTGTGGCATCTTCTTCACTAGAAGCGCATATTGCTTGAGCCAGTTCTCGGAGGCCTTGTCATTTACTACAATACATATCTTTCCGAATGGGCTGGCCTCCCGCCTGCTCAATTCCGCCCATTGCTCCAACAACCCGTCCGCCAGAGTTTCCAGCCTGGGACTCCAATTCACTTTCATTGACATGTCACTTTCCTGCCAGGTTAATTTTAACACAAGGATTTCATAACAATAATACGCTAATAATAACGCAAATATTTCACAATGATAAAGATTTTTGGTTGGGTGTAGCCAGCGCGTTCCCGCCCTGGAAAGGGTGTAGCCAGCGCGTCCCGCGCTGGAAAGAATCGCCTGGCAATTTGCGACAAGGAGTCATGGCAATTGTGTAGTGATTCCCC
>JAFZZD010000713.1 GCA_017615955.1 Victivallales bacterium | reverse complement strand
AGAGGCGCAGAGTTTTTTATTGAATTACAGATTCAGACTGAAAAACAATCTGTTATAACCTGGACAATCTGAATAATAAAAATCTCTGCGTCTCTGCGTCTTTGCGTCTCTGCGTTAAAACCTCTGCGTCTTTGCGCCTTTGCGTCTCTGCGTTGAAAGAGGCGTCTCTGCGTTGAAAGAGGCGTCTCTGCGTTGAATGTGGCTATTCCTGGTAGGAGCCGCGCAAATGGCGTATCACAAGTCTTTGCTCCACTTCTGCCAGCGGCAATTTTTCGTCAATTGCAATCTTGATGTCGCGGGGCACACCTGGCAACAATGTGAAACTGTTGTCGGAGAACACAGCGCGGCTTCCTTTGATTTCCGCAAAAACGTAGAATGCAGGCACATCTGTTGACAATTCCAGATGAAGTTCGCCATTGGCATCGCAATACAGCCTGCGACGGATGTCTGGCGTCTGGAAGTTGTATGCCTTGTATTTTGAGAAGAAGCACTCGTTGCTGAAGTCAATCTTCTGCCCCTTGCACTCGCCAGCGAACTCAAGACAAATGAAATCCTCAGCGGGTGCCTGCGTCAATTCAGCGATGGGCATCGTCTCAATCACGCCACCTGAAAACGCAGGCATTTCAGCGGCAATTGTTCTTTCCTGGCGTTTCGTACCATTGATGTTATACACGCATAGTTTTACGTTTCCTTTGACAATACTATCCATGTCATTTGCCATGCGCAGTTCAATGGTATCTGGCGTCTTGCGTATCGCCGTTACCATTACTGGCGCATAGAAACGCCTTGCATGGTAGTGCAACTGCTTCCAGTTGCGGAAATAGTCCAGGCTGGCCCATGAGGCCACGGGCCAGTTGTCGTTGAGCTGCCAATAAATCGTGCCCATGCAGACTGGACGCAGCGTGCGCCAATATTCCACGCCTGTCTTGATTGCCACTGCCTGCTGCACCTGGCTCAAGTATATGAAATCCTCAAAGGTGGCGGGGAAGCGGAAATAGCGGGTGAACATCTCAACTATCTTGGAATTGCCGCCAGTATTGCGCTGGTGATGCTCCATCAAAGGCGAGGTCACGTTGCGCTGCTTGCCCTGCGTGTAGAAATCAACCGTGTTCTGGGAGGGGAAGGATTGGTAGCCGAATTCTGAGCAGAAGCGCGGCATTATGTTGTAGTACGCCTCCATATCCGCACCAGAATGCCAGACTTTCCAGAAATGCATGTCGCCCTTGCTGTCATCATCCCATCCGCTGGCATCGTACAGGCTGTTGCAGGGACTTGTGGGCCAGAATGCCCTGGTATTGTCCGCCGCCTTGACTGCCCTGCCCACCGCCTGGTTGAAGCGGTCGTAGTTCATTACCAGGGGCAGATCCTTCTGCCCAGCCCATTGCAGGAAACCGCCGCACTCGTTGTCCCCGCACCATAATGCGATGCAGGCATGGTCCCGCAGACGCTTCACCTGATAGTTCAATTCAGCACGAACCAAATTCAGGAAATCATCATCTGACGGATATTGCGCACAGGCGAACATGCAGTCATGCCACAGCAGAATGCCCTTTTCATCGCAGATCTCATAGAAATCCTCGTTTTCATAGAGACCGCCGCCCCAGACGCGCAACGTGTTCATGTTCGCGGCAATCACGCCCGAGAGCAGTGCCTCGTAGTTCTGTCGGGTATAATTCTGCGGGCGGGCGTCTATAGGAATCCAGTCCGCGCCCTTGGCGAATACAGGAACGCCATTTACCTGGAAATACAGGCAGATGCCATGCTCGTCCTCATGGCTTACGGTCTTCAAATCACGCAGACCTATCTTCTTCAGGACGGAGCAGGCATCCGCCGCCACCGACAATTCATACAGAGGCTGTTCACCATAGCCTGCGGGATACCAAAGCCTGGGATTCTTTATCGTGAACATAGCCTTGACCAAATTAAGTCCAGTACGCAACTTGGCAGACACAGTCTTTTCCACGCCGTCAAATGCAAACTCCACATCCTGCGTGCCATCAAAGTCCGCTTCAATTTCCGCAGTGACATCCAGCGTGCATTCACCAGTTTTGTGGACCTGCGACGTATAGACATGTTCAATGCGTATGCCATTGGAGCCTTCCAGATAGATACCGCCGTAGATGCCGCTAACGGGAACGCAAGGCCCCCAGTCCCAGCCGCCCTGGCACTGTATCTTGCGGGCAAAATTGTTGTTGGGCATCTTGCGCCAGTAGATTATCTTGTTGCCGATGTCAAGCCTCTGCTTCGCGGCAATCTCGGACGTGTATTTCTCCACAGCCGTTATCACTACTTCAATCTCGTTGCGCCCTTCCCTGAGGAAGTCCTTCACATCCTGCCAAATGCGGCAGAACATATTGCGGCTCTTGACTACGCTTTGCCCATTGATTTTGATTTCGCCTACAGTGTCCAGCGAATCCACATTCAGCCAGATGCGTTTCTGCGCCAGGAACACGGCGTCAACTTCAAACTGGCGTGTCCAAGTCCAGTCATAGTCCCGCACCCACTGTATATCGTCTTCCTGCTGTGCAATGTATGGATCAGCCGCAAGCCCTGCCTCAATCAAGGCAGAGCAGTTCTCTCCAGGTATCTGCGCAGGGATGGACTGAAAACCATCCTTGCCACAAGTTAAACTCCAAGTTCCAGAAAGGTCAATTCTTGACATCGCAATACTCCTATGATTTTGGAAAAATCAAAATTCGTTGGCATGAAAAATCACACTTTTTCCGCTTGTATTGGGTAAAGAATAAGCAGTTTTCATTTTTTGCCAGCCTCCAAATGCCTAAATCCTTATTCCGCATTAATTTCTGGGCCCCAGAAATCTGTCACCATTTAGATGTATCAAATGGTCAGGATTGTCAGCAAGCCAGACTTCAGTGTCCCATGCAAGTGCGTCAATGAATCTTTTATATGTGCCGACATCAAGGAAAGCAGTGACAAATATCTTGCCAGCAGTCACATTCTTAGTCATTTCCTCGATTTCCAGAAGTCGTTTGGGATTCATCGGTCCCACTGAAGTCACTGCTTCCACAAAGAAAATCCAGTTCTTTTCTTCAGAATAAAGAACAACATCTGGCATTTTGTCATGCAAGGTGATTTCAAAGCCAAGTTCCTGCAACTTCTCCACATTTTTAATCAGCGCTTTCTCTATGGTATCGCCCACATAAAGGCATTCGGCCCCTGGAGCAAATCTAGGGGCAAAGTCCACAATGATAGCCTTTTGCAGTTCATTATGTTTTCCAGTTGAAAATGTAAAATCAAGGTTGTTGATTTTAACTGGGATAAGTGTCATGCGTCTTTTACTGGCATAAACATCAATCAATTTTGGATGATTGATATTGAAATGCCTCATTCTCACCTCCCACTCCAGAGAAGAAATAGACTGTATAATACTCAAGGTCTCTGTTGTCAATCTATACTTGTAGTTGGGACTGTTTGTTGCCATTCCATTGTCTTCAATAAGCGCAGCTGTCCTAAAATGATGCATGGCCTGCTTGCGAAATGTCTCACGACTGTTTTCAGCATAACTCGTACCATAATGTGCATTGCAGAAGGCAATAATATCATGTATGCGAAGCCAATGGTTTGTGGCAGAGTTCCATGACATTTCCTCGGTGAGGCCAGCCATCGCCAACAAAGAACGACAGCATATATCAGCAAGCTGTTCTTTTGGCATCCCTATATTTTCTAAAAACAATCTTATTTCTTCAATTTTACCCATAAGCAACCTCCGTGAGAATACTGT
>JAFZZD010000712.1 GCA_017615955.1 Victivallales bacterium | reverse complement strand
GGCGGGCATTCCCGCCATGATCCTGGAGCGGCGGCACCGCCCTGGCCTGAAGTTGCTTATGTGCGGCAACAACCGCTGCAACATCAGCCATGATGCAAAGCCAGACGGCATGCTCAGGCAATACGGTGGCGACATCGCGCATTTCCTCACAAACGCCATAAATGCCTTTCCTCCAGCCGCATTGCGGGCCTGGTTCCAGAAATACGGACTGCGCACCATAGTCAAGCGTGAGCGCATCTACCCAGTAGGCGAAAATGCTGACGATGTGCTGCACCTCTTCGTGGACCAGCTTCGCGAACTCAAGGTGCCAATCGCATTGAACTGCCCAGTCGCCTCCATCACAAGGCAAGGCAATGGAACCTGGTCCGTCAACACGGAGAATGGCATGGTATTCCAGGCGAAATACGTGCTGCTGGCGACCGGTGGCATTTCATATCCCAAGACAGGCAGCGTGGGGGATGGCCAGCGCATGGCACAGGAACTGGGCCACAATGTCACTCCACTGAAACCTGGCCTTGCTGGCTTCGACACTGCCTCCACTTTATTCCAGAATCTCAAGGAGGCCAACATAGAGGAGGCCATAGTCCGCATTGTGGACGGCAATGGCGCAATTGTGGCGGAAACGCAGGGCAACATACTTTGCAGCAATGGCATTCTGCGTGGCACCGCAATATTTGATGCAGTGCGGCAAATCGCACACAAGAACATAAGCGACTTTACGGCGGTGGCAGACATTTTGCCCACCGTAAAACCAAGCACACAAGGCAATCTTGCCGCGCTTCTGGCAAAGTGTGGCATTCCACAAGACCTGGCCAGGAACATCCTCGCCCGCTACGGCAGAATGCCAGTGGCTGTCGCAAAACTGAAGGAACTGCCGCTGGAGGTCACTTCCATACGCCCCGTCAAGGAGGCAATAGTCACGGCTGGCGGCGTTGCATTGCAGGAAATTGACCCTGCCACCATGGCCTCCCGCAAGGAGGACGGCCTCTTCTTCGCCGGCGAACTTATGGACATAGACGGTCCAACTGGCGGCTACAATCTGCACGCGGCATTTGCAACAGCCAGGCTGGCAATTGCGGAAATCACCCGCCGCATCAAAGGCAGGCAAACCAAACCCAAACCGAATGTGGTCCCCCCTGCCCCCCACACTCAAGATTCCCCCAAAAGAAGATATGGCGACCCCCGCTCCAGCGTATGGCGGGGCAAATGACAAGGAGAAAACAATGAAAAAAGTCAGAGTGGCAATGTGCTGGGATGACGGCGTCTTCACGGATGTGAAGACAATTGCGATTTTCAAGGCACACAAGGCAAAGGCAACTTTCAACCTCTGCCCTGGGATCATGCAAAACGAGGATGTGATGCCCCACTGGATCATGCCAGGACAAGGATGGAGCTACAATGGATTCAGCGGCGGCAGAGTGGGACTGGACAATGTCCGCAAGGTCTATGGCGACTTCCAGGTGGCATCCCATTGCTGGAAGCACGAGGTGGCAGGCCGCTGCCCGCACGAGGAATTCATGGAAGGCGCAATCAAGGCCCGTGAATGGCTGGAAAACACATTCCAACGCACCTGCACTGGCTTCGCCTGGCCATGCGGCGGCGTGACGCCAGAGGCAATCGCTGACCTCAAGGCGGCTGGCTTCACATACGGGCGCTCCACCAAAAACGTCAGCGACCTGACGGAAAACAAAGACGCCCTGGACCTCGCCAGCAACTGCCACTTCATGGCAAGGGACTTCATCGACCGCTACGAGAACGCCAAGAAAAACTGCGGCCTCTTCTATTTCTGGGGACATACCTACGAAATGATGGACTACGACCGCCTATACGAACAGCTCAATGCAAAAATCAAGTATATCTCCGACGACACAGAGGCGGAATGGATTGATGTAGTTGACCTGGCAAAGGAACTCCAGGCAAAAATCTAATTTTTACTGCGCGGCCATTGG
>JAFZZD010000711.1 GCA_017615955.1 Victivallales bacterium | reverse complement strand
TGCGGGACAGCGCGGCGATGGCGCAGGCGACCGTCGCGGGCAAACAGTTCAACGACCAGATGCGGCACGGCGCGGATGCAATGAATGGCATGGTGTCTGGTGAAAAACAGGTCGTGGGGCAAGCCGCACGGGTGACCACCGCCTTTGGCGGGATGCGCAACAATCTCCGTGCCGCGACCATCGCGGCGGCAGGTCTTACGGCATTGTATGCTGGCGGCATTGACCAAAGCATGCGGCTGGTGGCTGGCGCGGGTGACGAACAAGCCAAGTCCATGACGCGATACCGTTCCGCCGTTGTCCTGGCAACGGCAGCCAGCGGGCGGTTCAACGCGCAGGCAAGGAACGGCGCGGATGCAATGAAACGGGTGGACGCAGGGGCGGCGCAGGCTGATGCGAGATACAAAAGGCTTGTGGATGATCTGGCGGAATATGCGGGCGAGTTGCAGAAGGCCACTGTGTATGGGGATGAAACTACCCTGCAAGCCATGAGCCTAGGAATGAACATGGGCATTCAAGGGGGCCAGATCAAACAGGCGGCAAAGGCGGCCATTGGCTTGGCTGCTGCCTACAATTTGGATTTAAACACATCCATGAAGTTAATCGCCAAAGCTAATTCGGGCAGCACAGCCGCGTTGCAGCATTATGGAATTACGCTTGACAAGACAAAATCACAGACGGAGCAATTCAACGAACTGCTAAAAAAAGGCGCGGATTCCTTTGCGCTTGCGGAGGCGCAGGCGCAGACGACTGGCGGACGCATACAGCAGATGTCTAACGCATGGGGAGATTTGAAAGAGACCATAGGCGAGTTCATTGTCAATCTGTTTGACGTTGGCGAGGCGACAGGCGGAATCACCGACATGATGGTGGATCTGTCCGCCACCATAAAGAAAAACATGAACGAATGGGTATATGAGACACGCAAGGTGTACTATAATGTGGAAGCCTTCGCCAAGAAAACATGGGCTTTGCTGGAGCCTATGTTGAAATTGCTTAAGGAATTATGTATAAATGGCTTGAAGGATATTTGGGCCATTGGTGTCTGGACATACGAAAATTTCAACACATTGTGGAGCAGCCTGCCGGACATCTTCGTTGGCGTTGGCAGGGATATTCTGCAATTTTGGCGCAACATCTTCGACACACTTGTCAATCTTGCCGTGAATCTTGGCAAAGCAATCTGGCAGGCCATAAAAGGCGAAGGCACAGCCGGATTCAAGGTCATGGCCGACCAGTTGGTCAACGATGCCATTTCGGTCGTTGCCGATGTCGGCAGGGAGACGGAGGCGGCGTTGCAGAAGGCTGGCGTTTCACCATTCCCGGAAATGAAAAGCGGCGACTGGCAGGGCATGGTTGACCAGTACAAGCAACTAGGCAAGGAGTGGGAAAGGATCGAAGCAGACCGCATTGCCAAACAGGCGAAGCTGGAGGAGGATTATGCCAAAAAGCTGTGGGAGAGCAAGCGGGGCGGGAGTGGGCAATTTGCCAAACAGCCCATACAGGAGGAAGGCGGCCCGGCGAAAAACAGCAGGGAAAGTGTCGCTGGCAGCTTCAGCGCGGCCATACTGGATGCCATGATGGGCAACGGCAGCCCGGAGCGGGAGACGGCAAAGAACACAAAGGAAATGGTCAAGCAGTTGAAACGGACAAATGAAAGGCTTGCCAACGGCATGCAAACCGCCGAGGCATATACATAAGGGGACAGTATGAGCATTATTGTAAGACGTTTGGATGACGCGGCGGAAACGTGGCATGCACCGACATACAAAAAGCCGGACGGATACTGCCAAAACACGGAAATACCATACATGGTATCTGGCGCGGCCAACAGGGCGGAGGCAATTGCAGCAGTAATTGCCGAAGCACCGCCAGAATACAATGGCGTGCCACTGGAAACGGTGCGTTTCGACGACTGGCAGGGAGACACGGCGACAGTCACGGCCAGTTATGCAAGCGATGACGGGACATCGAGCACGGGTGACGATGACGACGACGAGGCCACGTTGTCATACGACTGCGGAGGCGGCACAAAGCACATGACACATGCCTATTATCAGTCAAGGGTATATGGTGGCGATACCGACGACGCTGGCGGCATGATTGGATGGAACGGAAAAAGCGGGAGCGAGGCGGAGTTTTCCGGCGTGGACGTG
>JAFZZD010000710.1 GCA_017615955.1 Victivallales bacterium | reverse complement strand
CAGAGGCGCAGAGGCGCAAAGACGCAGAGTTTTTATTGCTTTAATATTATTCATACAAGATTTTAGCCACCCAAAAATAATGAAACTTGGTCAATGATTAACAATAAAAAACTCTGCGTCTCTGCGTCTCTGCGCCTCTGCGTTAAAGAGGGGGGCTGGACAATTACATTTTGAGTTTGTTATGCATTTGGGATTTATTGCAGTTTTTGTTTCGTTTTTGTTCTTGCTGGGTTGCAGGGGGAGAGTGGAACAAAAAGGGACGGCTGGCGGGTACGACAATGCCAGGATCGTGTCCCTGGCTCCTTCGTTGACGGAGACCTTGTTCGCCCTGGGGCTGGGGGACAATGTGGTGGGATGCTCTAAGTTCTGCAAATATCCGCCGCAAGTGGAGAAACTGCCAAAGGTAGGCGGCTTCATCGACACCGACTTCGAGGCAATCGTGCGTTTGAAGCCAACCTGTGTTGTCCTTACGAAAACCGAGGCTGACACTGCGGAGAGATTGCGCAAGTTGAATGTGCCAGTCCTGGAAGTGCCAATTACTACCTTTGACGAAATCAGGGATTCGTTTGCATTGATAGGCAATGCGCTTGGCAGAAGCGAGCAGGCGGAAAATGTCACCAGGGAGTTTGTGGATAATTTGAATGGAAAGAATCTCCCGGCGGAGAAGCGCAGCGCTGTCATTATAATTTGGCGGGACTACGGCAATGGCACTGTGAAGGATGTGCAGGTGGCCTCCACATCGTCCATTTATGGAAGGCTGGCCGAGGCTGCAGGGCTTGCACTTTTGCCTGATAGCAAGGTGCAATATCCCTCGCTGTCGCCTGAATTGCTTCTGCGAATGCAGCCAGATGTTATTTATGAATTGCTTCCTGATTGCAGGGATATTGAGGCGGCGCAGAATGACTGGAAGCGAACTTTGCCGGAATTGAATGCGGTGAAAAATGGCAGGATTGTGGTTGTCACCGATGATTATGCAGAGTTGCCTGGACCACGTTTTACCAGGCTTTGCCAGAATCTCAAGGCTGTGAAATGAGGGAAGGCGCATCAAAGTCACTGGCATTGGCGGGCGGCATTCTTGCCATACTGGCGATGCTGTGCGCATACGTCGCCTGGCTGCAATTGGTTCGCGGCACGGAGAATGATGCCAACGTGCGCAGGCAGCAGGACAGATTGACCTACATCCCAGCGGAGCGTGGCACCATATTGGACAGGAATGGCGTTGTCTTGGACAAGAGCGTGCCAGAATATCACATCGCGCTGCGCATTGAGAAAATCAGGGATCCCAGGGATACCAGACGGCGCACCATCGACAAGGCATCAACGGTAATATCATCTCTTGCCGCGTTTCTTGGGCCGGACTACTACAGGACACGTCCTGGCAGGGAGGCAATGCTGAAGCACATCACCTCCAAGGCGCCTATGCCATTTGTGCTGTGGACATCGGTGCCACAGGAGGACATACGCCGCTGGGCGGCTCATCGTGAGGAGTATCCAGGCACGGAATTGTACATGACCTGGCGTCGTCATCACAGCCATGCGGAGGCTGCGTGCCTGGTCCGGGGCGACACTGCATTGGGTACCCCAGCCAATCCACTTAAAGTAAGGAATGTTTCATTTGCCTTCAGGGAGATGAAGGGTGTGAGCGGCATGGAGGCGGCGATGGACGCGGAGTTGCGCGGAAGCGGAGGTCTGGAGTTTTTTCAGACCGATGTGCAATCCTATAGAAATGCCACATTCGACAGCGTTTCAGCGCAGCGTGGAAAGGACATAAGGCTTACCATTGACATTGAATTGCAGGAGTACATAGAGGCGCAGTTCCGCGAAAATGGCTACAAGGGGGCGCTTCTGCTGATGGACTTGCGCAATGGCGACATACTGGCAAGCGTAAGCGAACCCACGGTTAGGTTTGGAGAGCCAGCCTCAAAGGAGCAGGAAGGCGCCTTGTTCAACCGCGCATTGGCGGGATATTATCCGCCAGGTTCTGCTTTCAAGCCACTCCTGGCATTGACGGCGCTGGATTGCGGCATGCTTACGCGGGACGAGCGCATCAACTGCGAAGGATATTTCAGCCTGGGCAATGGCAAGAGCCTGGCATGTTCACACATTTACGGATGCGGCGAGTTGGATGTGGTGGAGGCATTGGGGCGCTCCTGCAATACATTTTTCTGCGCTGTTGGGCGGCGTCTTGGCAAGGGCAACTTCGGCAAGGTGGCGCAAGGCCTGCCTCTTGGCGAGACTGTGGGGACGGAACTCGCCGCATTTGAGGGCAGGGGCATTGCATTCGTCCCTGGCAGGTACGATAAATGCAATTGGGAACTTGGCGACCTGGCGAATGCGTCCATAGGGCAGGGTGCCTGGATTGTGACGCCGATGCAGTTGCTGGTGGTCACATCCGCAATTGTCACTGGGCAGCGCATAAAGCCCCACTATGTGCTGGGCAATGTGACGCAGCCACTGCCAATGCACTGGAGCGAGGGGGCTCGTGCCTTGGTGCTGGCTGGAATGAGGGCGTGCACCGAGGATGCCCATGGCACGGGACTGCAGCTGCAAATGGATGAGTGCGCGGTCCTGGCTAAGACTGGCACTGCGCAGACGGGTAATGCCTTGCCCCACGCCATAATCGTGGCGGCATTGCCGGCGGAAAATCCCCGCCTGGCTGGCGTGTGCGTGGTGGAGCATGTGGGTTCAGGCGGCAGATACGCAGCCCCCTTGCTGAAGTGGGCCTTCCAGCGTGCATTGCAGAGGGGATATCTCAACGCAGAGGCTCAGAGTTTTTAACGCAGAGT
>JAFZZD010000709.1 GCA_017615955.1 Victivallales bacterium | reverse complement strand
TCCTGGGTCATTTTATGGTTCAGAACCGAAAGCGAGTCCAGAAACTGCTTCGGCGTGACATAAAGATCACAGGTCCTCTTGTCCACGGCCAGCATATTGTTGTCAATGTCAAAAATGGGGCCGCGTGTTCCCATCAGCCGTTGAACAAACCGCAATCTCTGCCTGGCAAGTTTGAGGTTGTCCTCGTATCGGCTGAACTGCAACTTGACGAGCGAGCAAAGCACTCCGCCGCACAGCACGACAATCCCCACAACGGGAATCAAGAAGCGGGCACAGACGCCAAAACGGATGTTCTGCGAAACGGGATGCGCCTGCTGCACACCCTGTGGCATCGGTTGCACAAAAAGGAAGTCACGCAGAAAACTGACCGCAACCGTCCACCCAGTCTTCACAAGAGAAGCCGGTTTGCAGGAGACGCTAGGATGGCTAGATTGCTGGTCAGTCATCGTTGTTCAGAAATGCGCTATGCCAAATGAAACTCCCTTTTATTTCGCCGAGATTCAGCACGGGGTTGCCAGACCCTCAAGTCTGGACAAAACTCTTTATTGACTGCTCTTCCCTCAGGGCCAAACGGTCCTGACCTCTCATTTCCGAATGCGCACAGGAAGGCTGGAACGCTGGATGATGGTTGCCACATTCTGGTTTTGGGCATTCGCACGGCCCCGCCCACGCGCCAGCATGGTCTCGTTCTCATGACTCACTGGAGCATTCTCAGGAGCAACAGTGCAAACCTGACCATCGCCAGGCAAAGTCATCTTTTCGCGAATGGCAAAAGCGACAATCTGGTTGTTCTTCAGGCTCTCCTGCTCCATGAGACTGTTGGCAATGTACTGGTCAAGAGTGGCTATGTCCTTCTCCAGCACGGCAATCTTGGCATCCAGGCTGGCGATGTCAGCCTTCGTGCTGATGATGTAGGTTCCGCACCAGGCCGCCAGAGCAATGAAGATGACCGCAAAAAGCATGCTGCTCCATTGCTGTGAACCCTGGCTTGTCGCATTCCGTTCGTTTTTGTTGACTCTCTCTTGCATGGCAATTCTCCTGTTTTATGGTGGCTCTCGGACTAAATCTTGATGGCGACGCGCAACTTGGCGCAGGCGGCACGCGAATTGGCGCGGCACTCCTCATCCGTGGGACGGATGGGTTTGCGGGTGACAATCCGCACGGTCTGAACCTTGCCGCAAGTGCAGATGGGCAGCCCCGGAGGGCAGACGCAGGTGGCCGCCTCGTGCTGAAAAAAGTGCTTCACGATGCGGTCCTCCAGCGAATGAAAGGTGATGACAGCCAGTCTTGCTCCAGGCGCAGCCAGTTGAACCGCCTCCTGCAATCCGCGTTCCAAGGCGCCAAGTTCGTCATTGACGGCAATGCGCAAAGCCTGGAAGGAACGGGTGGCAGGGGGAAGTCCGTGCTGATGAGCCCGTCCGACAATGCGTTCCAGCAGTTCGGCAAACTCCCCGGTAGTTGTCCAGGGACGCTGTGAGCGCCGTTCGACCACCGCACGGGCAATCTGCCTGGATTTGCGCTCCTCGCCGTACTCGTAGAGCAAATCAGCCAATTGCTTTTCGGGATATTCATTGAGTATTTTTGCGGCGGTCAAGGGACTGTTCCGATCCATCCGCATATCCAG
>JAFZZD010000708.1 GCA_017615955.1 Victivallales bacterium | reverse complement strand
GACAGTGGACTGTGGACAGTGGACAGTCTTGTGCGCGGGGCGAAAGCCCCGCGTTTAGTAGGCACAGTTCTACCTGCGGCTTTCGCCGCAGGCACAGAACAGAACAGACCACAGACCACAGACCACAGGCCACAGTCCACAGTCCACAGACCACAGACCACAGACCACAGACCACTAACAACTAACAACTATGAAAATACTGCATATTGGAGACATTCACCTTGGCTGCAGGCTAGCCAACATTAGTCGTAACGATGAAATTAAAAAGGTCTTTGACTTCTTGGTTGAGACCATACGCGAGAGGGGCATAGAGGCGGTTTTGCTGGCTGGCGATGTATTTGACAATGGTGCCCCCAGCAGCGAATCACAGACTCTGTATTATCGTTTCCTGCTTAATATGCGCTTGGCTGGATGCCGCCATGTGGTGGTGATCGCGGGCAATCATGACAAGGCGGAGTTTCTTGAGGCGCCTAGCGGCCTGCTGGAGGAATTGGACATACATGTGCTGGGAATGGTTGAGCAGGACAACCTGGAGCGGGAGGTGGTCAGGCTTGGCACGGATGAGGCACCAGCCGCGTTTGTCTGCGCCGTGCCGTATCTGCACAGTTCGGATGTAAGAACGGCCGTGCTGGAGGGTGAAAGCAGCGAGTGCAAATCACAGATGTATAAAAAAGGCGTGGCAGAACACTATCGCAAGGTATTTGCAATTGCGGACAAGATGCGGGCGGGGCGTTCAATACCCATTATCGGCATGGGGCATTTGTATGCCCAGGGCGGTTCCTTTGGCGACAAGGAAGGGAAGAATGTGGTCGGCACCCTGGAAGATGTGGAATTGAATGAATTTGGCAGTGACTTTGACTATATGGCGCTGGGCCACATACACAAGCCGCAGTGTGTGGCAGGAAATGACAAATGGCGTTATGCGGGTTCTGTCCTGCCAATGAGTTTCCAGGAGGAAATGTATGCCACCCAGGCGATAATTCTGGACACGGAGGATATCGGGCACCCGCAAGGCCTGGAATATCCAGACGAGTGTTTCCACGGAATGAAGATTATAAAGGGGGACAAGTCCGAGCTGGAGAGCCAGTTGAGGGATTTGCAGGATGAGGACATCTGGGTGAAGGCGGTATATACTGGCGAGGAAGTGCTTCCCAATTGGGCAATAGATCTGCGCCTGGCGTTCAAGGACAGGAAGATGCTCATTGCGGATACGGCAGTGCAACGCGAGGTGCGTGAAGCGACATTTGATGGCAAGGATGAAGAGGCAGAGCTATGCAGTCTTTCCCAAATGCAGCCTGAGGACGTGTTTTTGAAGGAACTGGATGCAAAAGGGGAGGTAACTGCCGATGAGCAAAGGCAGGAGTTGTTGCGCCTATACAGAATTGCCCAGGCAAAGATACTGGATCCCAGCCAAGGCGTGGAGACAACTACGTTGAAAAGGAAGGGCACGTTTAGGTTTTTGCGGCTTTACATCAAGAATGTGAACTCACTGTATGGCGAGCATCTGATTGACTTTACGCAATTCAAGGACGGCATTTTCCTCATAAGCGGCCCTACTGGCGCAGGAAAGACCAGCATTTTGGATGCAATATGCCTGGCCCTGTATGGAGAGACGCCCCGCGCAAAGGGCATGAGTTCCAGCAATGGAAGCCCTATAAGCGAGGGGCAGAAAGACATGCAGGCGGATTTGGTGTTCAGAATTGGAAACGACGAATACTTGGCAAGTTTCGAGCACGTCAGAAAAGAGGGGGCAAAAAAGCAATTTTACCCGCCCTCACACAAACTCTATGAGAATGGTTTGCAAATGGCTTGCAATAACAGCGAGGTTCCAAAGAAAATAGAGGCTTTGCTTGGCATGAAAATGCAGCAGTTCACACGTTGCGTATTGCTGGCCCAGGGCAGTTTTGACGCATTCTTGAAGGCGGAATCCGCCAATCGCGCCGAGATTCTCACAAAAATAACTGGCACTGAAATCTATACTCAGATTGGCGGCAAGATCAACGAGTGTTTCAAGGCTGCAAAAGAAGACTACGAGACGGCAAATAAATTGTTGGAGGGAATAAAACTGCTTTCAGACGAGGAAGTTGCCGCGTTGGAGCAGGAATTATCCGCAGTTTCCCAGCAAATGGAAGGCATTGATGGGCAATTGAAGGAAAGTGCCGCAGTGGAGAATATTTACAAGGCGCAGGATAATCTGCGGCAGGATATAGAGAATGGTGAAGTTGCCTTTGCCAGTGCGCTGGGCAAGAAAATCGTGGCGTTACCGAAACACAAGGTGGTGGATGAGGCACAACGTGCCCAGAATTGTCAAGCCGCGTATTATGAATTACAGAATGCGCGTACTGCACATACGGAATGTGAAACTTTATGCGATAGTCTAAATGACACACAGGCTAGCTCTGAGGCGATGCTGGGCAAGGCGCAGGCTGAACAGGCGGATGCGAAGAAGGCATACGACGAGAGGCTTGCCTATCTTGATGAGCAAAAAGCTGTCTTCAATGAAATCAGGACTCTTGATGCTCTGATTGCCGAGGAAAAAAGGCAATTATCTACAGTGGAAGCAGCTTTGACAAAGGCACGTGGTGAACAACAGGAGGAAGACATTGCCTTCAAGGCCAAAGAAGATGCCTGGCAGGCACTGGCTGGGCAGGCCGAAGTTGCACGGAAATATGTTGAAGAGCATTCTGGCGATGACAAGCTGCTTTCGCAACAGGAAGCCTGGATATTGAGATTTCAGCAGTTGGCAAAGGATGAGGACAGTTTTGGAATTAAGGATAGAAAATTGCGCCAGGATGAGAAAAAACTCAATGCTTCCAAGAAGGAATTGGAGCAATTGCAGAATGCCCTAGCTGCGCTTCAGGAGAAAATCAATGCAAAAGTGGCTGAAAGAAATGATTTGGAAGGTCAAGTAAAATCCTTGCTGGGTGACAAGACGCTGGATGATATCAGGAATGCACTCTACGCCGCGCAGACTTTGTATGACTTCTTCAAGGACAAGAAGCAAAGGGAAACTTTGCTGGCACCAGGCAAGGAGTGTCCCCTGTGTGGTTCCACTTCGCATCCATATTGCGAAGGGCTTGAGCCACCAAGTCCCGCTGCATACAATATCGAGGCACAGAGATTGAAGAGTTGCTTTGATGATGTTGCAGCCTGCCAGAGAAAGATCGCGGCATTGGAAAAGGATATTCAGCATTTGGAAACGCAGAAGGCTGCGGACCAGGCCACGTATGAAACCAATGCAGTCCGTTTGGCTGAAAGGGAGGCGGAAATAGTCAGCACCAGGCAGGTTTTGGAAGAGGAAAGAAGCTCTTTGGAAAAGCAGTCTTTGTCCTTGACCGGTGAATTGTCATCGCTTTTACAGGTGGATTTTGCTGAACGTGATAAGTTGCTGGAGGAATTGGACTGGCGCATAAAGGCATTTAAGGACGCAAAGAAGGGCTTGTCCCAGCTTGCCCAAAAACAAAATGAATATGAAAATGACAAGGCGGCGCATATTGCGAGGGCAGAGCGTCTCAATGCCAATGTCGTGGATAAGAAAAATGAGTTTTCCAAATTGTCAGGCCAGCTTGCTTCAAACATCCAGAAACGCCAGGCTGCATTTGGGGACGATGATGTGGTCAAGCGTGAGAAGGCATTGGAAGATGAGGTTTCTGGCTTGCAGAAAAAGGCAGAGGCCGCGGGGAATGCGCTGACCGCCGCCCAATCCAGCTTGGCTCACACCAGAGAACAGCTTGCCGAACAGCAAAGAAAACTGGCTGAACTCAAGCCAGTGCGTCTGGCAAAGCAGGAGGCATTCGAGGCAAAATTGCGCGAATATGGCTTTGCGGATGAAGCGGCGTTCCTTGCCAGTTACAAGAAGCCAGAGGAATTGCAGCAGCTGCTTAGGCAGCTCAAGTCACTTGAAGATGATGTCAAGTCAGCAAGTGCGGTGCTGAAGGAACGCAAATTCAAGCTTGATGACATTGTTTCACAGCTTCCCAAGGACACGACACGTGAACAGAACTTGGAGAAAATGGCGCAATTTTCTGCTGAAAGGGAGGAACTGTCCAAAAGGCAGCTCAACTTGAATACAAAACTTGAGATGAACCGCAAGGCAAGAAGGGACAGCCAGGAGGCCTTTAAAAAGATGGAGGTATTGAAAAAACTCTATGACAACTGGGATTATGTCAATTCCAACTTTGGCTCCACTGACGATGTGGATCGGTTCGGCAAGATCGCACAGGAATATTCATTCAGAGAACTTTTGTATTACGCCAATTCCAACCGCATTGCATCATTGAGCAGGCATTTTACGTTGGTGGAAGATGACACGATGCCTTTGGAATTGAATGTCAAGGACCATTACAGGGGAGACAGGATACGCACGGCGAAAAATTTGTCTGGAGGCGAGAGCTTTGAGGTAAGCCTGGCTCTGGCGCTGGGACTTGCGGAGATGAGCGCAGTCAGCCAGAATGTAAGTCTTGGCACTGTGCTGTTGGACGAAGGCTTCGGCACCCTGGATGACAATGCGCTGGATGCTGCGCTGGAGTTGCTTATGCAATTGAACAGTGCAGGCGGCAAGATGGTGGGCATAATCAGCCACGTTGCCAAGCTGAAGGAGAAGATTGAAACCCAGATCGAAGTCAGCAATATTGATGGCATGGGCACGCTTTCTGGTGCGGGTGTTATGTCAAAGGAAGATATACGTGCGCACTGGACAAAGGCGCATCCTGAAGATGCACGGAAACTGGCCGAACAGGAAGAGTCCGACAGGCTCAAGGCGGAGCTGGCTGCTCAAAAGGCCGCAAGAAAAGCCGAGCGAGAGGCGAAAAGGGCTGAAAAAGAAGCATTAAAGGCAGCCAAGAAGGCCGAGCGCGAGGCCAAAAAAGCCGCCAAAAACAACGCAGAGACGCCTTGATTCAACGCAGAGGCGCAGAGTTTTTAACGCAGAGGCGCAGAGGCGCAGAGGCGCAGAGTTTTTAAGGATAAGCTCTGTTCACCATCACAACATTCCTTTATGGGGAACAAAGCCTATCTTTAGAAATTATGGGAAACCATTAAAAAAACTTAAAAACTCTGCGCCTCTG
>JAFZZD010000707.1 GCA_017615955.1 Victivallales bacterium | reverse complement strand
GGATATATTACAAAGTCCAGAACACCTTGGTATAAAATGGAAAAAAGATTTCCTGCACCGATTTTATTGAATGTATTTTCACGGAGTGGATATAAGGTCATACGCAACATATCTAATGTGCAATCTTTGACATCATTTCACTGCTTTTATCCCAATTTTTTTGGAGAAATTAGAGTTGATGCATTGTTTTTGTACCTGTTCTCTAACGTTGGACACAGAATTCTAGCCGCTTCCATGCGTAAATACGGCAACAATCTAGATAAGTTCGAGCCTAATGACTTAAATGAGGCAATTGTACCATCAGAAGAGTTTTTTGACAGCATTCCAGATACAACTATTGCATCTTGCTATCAAAGATTAGCTGAAGGGGATAATATAGATGCTGAATTGGATAATATGTTCCTCCCACTATTAGGATAGAATTCCATCCTTTAACAATTGTTTCTGCAATAAATGGAGCAAATGCTACCTGCCACTTGGCTGAATGTCCTGTTTTTGCCTTGACGGTACGGTTCCAGAGGCGCGGCATAAAAGCGGTCACGTATGCTTTTTTGTTCCTCCACGCCTCTGCGCCTCTGCGTTAAAAACTTTGCGTCTCTGCGTTGTATTTAGCGGATTTGCGCTGCGATTTCACGCCATTTTGCCAGCAGACGTGAGGCGGTGAACTTGGAGAACGGGTTTGAGCGAGGCGCGGTCTCATAGCCGCCACGCCCATAGTTCCAGGCATTGGGGATGTAGCCGCTCAGGTTCTTTGTCTGGCCCGTCCAGGACAAGGTGGCCACCAGGCAGGTCCTGTCCGCAAATATGTCCTTGCGCAGGCACAGGCCGATTTCCGTGAATGGCTCGCTGGGCAAGGACGCAATTACCGCGTTCTCGCCAAAGGCAATGCCAACCAGCGGGAAGAACATGGGATCCTTGTTCTCTGACTGGATTAGCAGCCTCTCCGCAAAGTATTTCAGCACGGCAGGCGCACCCTTCGCCAAATCCTCGCTGGTGAAAGCCTTGCCCGCCTCAAAATGCACATCGGCGTATTTTTGGACAGTCTCCTTTGCGGCGGCAATTTCCTCTGGCGAAATCTCCCTTGGCGTACTTTCAGCCGTGCCATGCAGCAACTTCCAGCCATCACCCTTCACTGGCACCATGTTGGAAAGTGCAGCTTCAACGCTTTCCGCATAACCCAATCCAATACGTTTCGCCTCGCCGTAGTTGGTCTGGTCCATATTTGTGCGCACATCAAAGTGATTGATGTTGCCTGACGCTCCCAGCAACGAGAACACCATGTTGGAGCCAGTATCAGCCATCAGCTTTTCGCGGAGGAAGTGGTGCCAGTCCGCAGACACGCCTGTGCCGCCCACCGTGTCGGAATGGTTCACAATGCTGCACAGAATGACATTGTCCTTGCCATCGCGACGAATGGACAGCATGGGTATTTCAGGGTCAATATCGCCTTCTGGGCGCACGATGTCAGGATTCAGCTTGCCAGGGTTAGTCACCACGGTGCCGTTTTTCATCCAGTACCGTCTGTTGAAAAGGAAGCGGCTGTCGCGGGCCAGTCCCTGATATAATTCACCCTCTCGCATGTCCGCCATTGCCTCCAGCAGGGCATCCGCACTCTGACGAAACACAAACTGCCTGTACTCCTCGCTATGTTCATTGTTACCAGGGCACATGTCAGGTGCCGTATGGGTGTGGATTGCGGAGAACAGCACATTCTCCTTGCTGAAGCAGGTGACGCCACGCCTTTCCACCTCCGCAAGTATCGCCTCGCAGGCATTCGTTGCCATGTTCAGCAAGTCAAAATGCAATATCGCCGCAATGTCCTTGCCGCTGCGGAACACAATCGCCCTGACCTCGATGTCATCCAGAACCCTGTCCCACATTCTCTTGCTGAAATAGCCAGCCAGCGAAATGGGCACCTGTGGATTCAAGACACGCTTCGCAATGCCATAGTTTATTTTCATAGTTGTCTCTCCTTGGTGTTGTTGAATGCGGGAGTAATATAGCATGTGGCAACGACAGCGTCCACGCACTACGGCCATAAGTAATGGGGCACATCCCCACTGGGACTAATGGGACTAATGCGACTAATGCGACAGGATAACTGGAGAATAGTGTCGCATAAGTCCCATAAGTCCCATTAGTCTCAAGGCGGACTGCCTCATTCCCCATAACGATATTTTTTTATCAAATAGCGGGCTATTGAGTTGCAAATGGGATAGTTTGGATTATCTTACGCCCCAAAGTTTTCAAATAGTTTTTTTATAATGTATGCGCACTCGCTGCGCATGGAGTTGTTCAAAATTAACAAGGGACTAAAAATGTGTGATGGCAAGTTGTCGGAAGGCGCAGCTGCGAAATTTGAAGAGCTGGGCGCTTTCATTGAAGGTCTTGGCATTGACCCGAAAAACGAACGTCGCCGCGGCTACCTGATCCAGGTGCTGCACAAGGCACAGGAAATCTTCGGGTATCTGCCCCGCGAAGTTCAGGCATTCGTCGGTAAGAAGTTGTATCTGCCCGAGGCGGCAGTTTCAGGCGTGGTGAGTTTCTACAATTTCTTCACCACAGAACCCAAGGGCAAGTACGTCATAGACGTATGCCTGGGCACAGCCTGCTACGTGAAGGGTTCTGAAACAGTATTGCAGGAGCTGGAGCGCGTCCTTGGAGTCAAGGCGGACACAGTCCCCACGGCGGACGGTCTGTTCTCCATCACGGCATTGCGCTGCGTCGGCTGCTGCGGTCTGGCGCCAGTCATGCGCGTCAACGGAAAAGTTTATGCAAAAGTCACCCCCGCCAAGGCACGCGAGGTGGTTGAGGAAATCAAGGCCAAGGAGGCTAAGTGATGAATAAGATTACAAGCAAGGCCGACTTGATGGCCATGTACGACTCCGAAAAGGTCAAGCTGACGCTGCGCCTCGCAGGAGCCAAGGCAGATTCCAAGAAGAAAGACATTCTCATCTGCGGCGACACAGGATGCCTGGTCTCCGACAGCAAGGCAATCATCGACAATCTCCGCGCCGAAGTCAAGGCAGCAGGCCTTGAAGCCGACGTGAACGTGATCCAGACTGGTTGCTTCGGCTTCTGCGCACAAGGTCCAATCGTCAAGATCATGCCTGACAACGTGTTCTACGTAAAGGTCAAGCCAGAAGACGCAAAGGAAATCGTGCAGACCCACATCGTCGGCCACAAGCTCGTCGAGCGGCTCGTCTACGTCGAGCCCACGCTGAAGGCCCAGATTACGGACAGCCAGGAGATGCCCTTATACAAGAAGCAGCAGCGCATCGCGCTGCGCAACTGCGGCGTCATCGCTGAAGAGAACATCAACGAATACATCGCGGCAGAAGGTTTCCAGGGCCTGGCAAAGGCTCTCACCGAAATGAAGCCAGCTGACGTTGTCCAGGAAATACTTGATTCAGGCATCTGCGGGCGTGGCGGCGCAGGCTTCCCAACTGGTATGAAGTGGAAGATCGCAGCAAGCGTCCAGGCCGAAGAAAAGTACATCGTCTGCAACGCTGACGAAGGCGACCCAGGCGCATTCATGGATCGCTCCATCATGGAAGGCGACCCCTGCTCCATCATCGAGGCAATGGCCATCGGCGGCTATGCCATCGGCGCACAGAACGGTCTCGTCTATATCCGCGCAGAATATCCTCTGGCGGTCTATCGTCTGCAGCTGGCCATCGACCAGGCTCGTGAACTTGGCCTTCTGGGCAAGAACATCATGGGCACAGGCTTCAACTTCGATATCAACATCAAGTTGGGCGCAGGTGCCTTCGTCTGCGGCGAAGAAACAGCTCTGATTCACTCCATGGAAGGTCTCCGCGGCGAGCCCACCACCAAGCCACCATTCCCGGCCAACATCGGCGGCGGCTACTGGGGCTGCTCCACCAACGTGAACAACGTCGAGACCTACGCCTCCATTCCGATCATCATGCGCAAGGGCGCAAAGTGGTACTCCAAGATCGGTAACTGGAAGCCCGAACTTGATGAGAACGGCCACTTCGTGAAGACCATCAGCGGCAATGCGGGAACCAAGGTGTTCGCGCTGGCTGGCCAGGTCAACAACGTAGGCCTTGTGGAAGTCCCCATGGGCACAACCCTCCGCGAGATCATCTATGAAATCGGCGGCGGCATCGCTGGCGGACGCGAATTCAAGGCAGTGCAGACAGGTGGACCTTCCGGCGGATGCATCACCAAGGAAAACCTGGATACGCCTATCGACTACGGCTCACTCATGAAGATTGGTTCCATGATGGGTTCTGGAGGAATGATTGTCCTCTCCGACAAGGACTGCATGCCCGCAATGGCAAAGTTCTACCTTGGCTTCACCAAGGACGAATCCTGCGGCAAGTGCACACCATGCCGTATCGGAACACGCCGTATGCTGGAAATGCTGGAGCAGATTTGCGACGGCACAGCCACGGAAGAGACACTGGTCCAACTCGAAAAACTGGCAAACACCATCCGCGACACTGCTCTGTGCGGTCTGGGACAGACGGCTCCAAACCCGATCCTCTCCACACTCCGCTACTTCAAGGACGAGTACATCGCCCACGTCAGGGACAAGAAATGCCCAGCTGGCACATGCTCCAAGCTCTACACGCTGAAGATCACCGATGCCTGTATTGGATGCACAAAGTGCAAGCGCAACTGCCCAGTCGGCGCCATCTCTGGTGAACTGAAGCAGAAGCATGTCATCGACGTCAGCAAGTGCATCAAGTGCGGTGCCTGCATAGACGGATGCCCCAAGAAAGCCATTGTCAAGGAATGAGGAGAGATAAGAAATGAGTGATGTAACCATTAAAATCAACGGAAAGCAAGTTTCTGTCCCCTCTGGCTCCACCATTCTGGAGGCCGCCCAGAAACTCAACATCAACATACCGACCCTGTGCTACTGCAAGGATCTAGGCTGCGGCGTTAGCAACAAGCCCGCTTCCTGCCGTATCTGCCTGGTGGAGGCCACTGGCATCCGCCCGCGCCCGATTCTGGTTCCCGCCTGCGCAACGCCGATCACCAATGACCGCGTCGAAGTCTGGACCAACTCACAGCGCGCACTTAACGCACGCCGCACAGTTCTCGAGCTGCTGCTGTCCGACCACCCGAAGGACTGCTTGACCTGCCCCAAGAACCAGGACTGCGAACTCCAGCAGCTGGCCGCTGAATTCGGCATCCGCGAAATCGAATTCAAGGGCGCCACAAACCAGTTCCCGATCGACAACTCCAGCGAAGCCATCATGCGCGACCTTTCCAAGTGCATCATGTGCCGCCGCTGCGAAACCGTCTGCAACAAGGTTCAGACAGTCGGCACACTGACTGGCAATGGACGCGGCTTCAGCGCGAAAGTCGGCACCACCAGCATGATTCCTCTTGCTGACACATCCTGCACATTCTGCGGCCAGTGCGTGAACGCCTGCCCAGTTGGCGCAATCACTGGTATCAGCTATGTGAAGAAAGTCTGGAATGCCATCAACGACCCAAGCAAGACCGTCATCGTCAGCACAGCACCTGCAGTGCGCGTTGCAATCGGCCAGGAATTCGGCTTTGAGCCAGGCACCCCAATCACCGGCAAACTGGTGGCTGGCCTCCGTGCCCTGGGCTTTGACAAAGTGTTCGACACCAACTTCGCAGCTGACCTCACCATCATGGAAGAAGGCACCGAGCTTATTGGCCGCGTAAAGGACTTCCTTGGTGCATTGAAAGGAGGCAAGAATGCAGCTGACGCATCACTCTCCGCCAAGCTGCCCATCCTCACAAGCTGCTGCCCAGGATGGATTAACTTCATCGAGCACAACTTCCCGGACCTGCTGGACATTCCTTCCAGCTGCAAGTCCCCACAGCAGATGTTCGGCGCCATCGCCAAGAGCTACTACGCACAGAAGCTGGGCATCGCCCCGAAGGACCTCATCGTCGTTTCAGTCATGCCCTGCCAGGCCAAGAAGTACGAGGCCGCACGCCCCGAATTCGCGCCTAACGGCGTCCGTGACATCGACTACGTGGTCACAACCCGCGAACTCTGCAAGATGCTCCGCG